>NZ_JBFAMX010000060.1:0-33369 GCF_040659615.1 Nonomuraea sp. NPDC049784 | reverse complement strand
AGGACTGTTGTGAGCACCGTCATCACAGTCGATCCAAGGGAGGCCGGCGCCGCGAAACCGACCTCAAGCCTCTGAGGCGGATGCCGATGAGCGTGTGGTCACGGCCATCCACGAGTCGCTCCGGAGGGACGGTGCCTGGGTGCGCATGTGCCCGAGGTCGGCCTCGAACTCTGCGACCACAGCGAGGGTCTGCTGGAACAGCCTGCCGAACGGGTCGGTCCAGTCGTGGGCGGATGCGCCGAGGCCGAAAAGGACGCGCCGCGTCCGGACAGGTCGGTGAGGATCTCGTTGGCCTCGGCCATGTTGCGGGCGAACCAGTCGAACTTGGTCACCGTGATGACGCTGCCGTCCCACACAGCGGCGAGGGCCTGGTCGAAGCCACCGCGGTTGCGGCACTGCGCCTGCCGAAAATTCCATCCATGCAGGTCAAGCGGCATGTGAGTACTCGTGGAGTATCACTCCGCGGCAGAGAACATGAGACTCCTGGTCTACTCCGGAATGTTGAGCTCGTCGTAGGTCGCCACCAGATCGGCTGGAGGAGCCTGGATGTCGGTCGCGCGGCCCCAGCGGGACAGGCGGATGTCGTCGACGAGCTGGAGGGGTTCGTCGCTCAGTCGCGGGATACCGGGTTGTGTGGAGGAGCTGTGGCATCGGCGGATGAGCTGGTCCTGTCCGATCCAGAGCTTCCAGGTGACCCGGACGCGGGCGTACTTGCCCGTGGGCCTGTGATTGACGCCGATACGGAAGCTAGGGTCTGCCTTGGCAAGCTCGCCGAACGTGATGGACCCCTCGTGGAGGGTGGTGCGGGTGCCGTCGTACACGCTGGCGGGGCGCTTGACCGTGGTGGCGGCGAGCAGGGCCTTGAGCGTTGCGGGGTCGCTCAGACGCATCTGACCGCAGCTCAGGGCGAGGGACTGCTTCGACTCGCTGATCACCCAGCTCTTGCCTTCCGGCAGATACTTCCGCAAGCTGGTCGACTGCTCATAGACCCGGTCCGGGAAAAGGATGAGGCGCTGGCGGAACTTGCCGAACGTGAAGTCCTTGGGACGCAGAATGTCGCTCGCGACGACCTTCCCCTGATCCAGTTCGTGGATTCCCGACTGCCTGAGGGTCAGCGGCTTTCCTGCGGATCTGGAGACCAGGACGTTGGAGAACGTCACGCCGTCGCCGCTCGTGAGCTGGCGGCGTAGCGCGGCAACCGGGTCGAGGCGGGCCGCGGCGGCGGCCGGCAGCGGCATGATCGAGATCACCGATGTGATCGACAGGGCAAGCGCCCATTGCCTCATGGAGGTCGTCTCCTCGGATAGTGAGCCAGGCCGGGTGATCTTCGCAGGCCGAGATCTCGTTCCGATTTCATCGTTTGATGCTGTACCGCTCGAATATTGGGTTGCGTGGCCTGAGCTGCGGTTATGCGGCGTGGCGGTATTCGTTGATCGTGCCTGTGGCGCTGGGTTTTCGGCGGATGGATCGCAGGTCGTTGAGGTCGGTCACGTTGCGGGCGGGCTACGTTGCGGTGTCCGGGGGCGTTGGTGTCGGGACTGGTGCGGCGGGTGCCCGTTGTAGTGGTTCGGCCTCGGTGCCCGAGGGACTGCTTCCGTGGTGAACGTGGCACTCCGGGCATATCTCGGCAACCTACTTAGGTGGGCCTACCCTATGCGTTGCCGAATTGTGCTTTTAGGATCAGGCGCCGACGCCGTGCATACATGCTCTGGCCATGCACGAGGTGGACGCTGGCCGGCGGCGACAGCGCGGCTCTCCAGTTCGAGCTTGGTCAGCTTGTCAGCCTGTGACCTGCATTCATATGCGAGCGGCCCCTGTTGTTTGACCCTTAGGGGCTAGCGTGCTCCCTACGTGCTCGCGCGCACCCACCCCGCACACACGCTGATCTATTCACCGTCTCCGGCTGCTGCGGGAAGAGCAGCGGCCCCGCCTCGCCGCGAGGAGGCGGCGAGTGCGGGGCCGGATGCTTAATCCGACTGTCAGCTTCTCATCGAGATGAGTTTTCCGGGTGCGGCCTGGTCTTCCTCGCCGAACAGCAAGGCTGCGGTCTTCTCGGCTGCGGCCGCGGCGACCTGTGGGTAGACGGAGGTGTAGGTGTCGGCGGTGAAGGCGCTGGAGGTGTGGCCCAGCGTTTCCTGCACCACCTTCATCTCCACCCCGGCCGCCAGCATCAGCGAGGCCGCGCCATGGCGAAGGTCATGCAGCCGGACGGGCGGTAGCCCGGCCAGGTAGGCCAGCCAGAGGAATTGGTCGGAGACGTGCTGGGGATGCAGGCGGCACTGGTCCACTTCGTGAAGATCGGCCGTGGCCGGTGTGCGGTAGTCCTCACGCGGGATGCGTGAGGCGAGCTCCGCCGGCAGCCGGGCTCCATGGACTTGTGCGAGCAGCCCGCCGAACTCCCGCCACTGCTCGTGGGTCATGCCCGCGGCGCTGGCGCGGCCAGGTATCCAAGGGGTCACGGATAACCGGCCCGCGTGGCAGTCGCTGTACGGCGCTCCACTGCGGGACCGGTAAGGGGCCGGGATTCCCGGTAGCCCCAGCTCGGCGAGAGGGTCTGACACCAGCAGGCCGCCCGGACGCCCTGCGCGGCGGGATACCTTCACGGCGACCTCCTGGCCCTCTGTCGTCGTGGCTCGCAGGACCGAGGCATCGGTGTCCTGCCCGCCGGCGACGAAAGAGGGCACCGAGCAGCGGAAGCCGAAAATCGCTTCGATCTCACCCTGCAGCACTGCGACGTCGACCGCAGGCCTGGCCGGGGCCGAGAAGGCGCTCATCCCGTCACCGTCCCAGCGCCCGCGGGGAGCGAAGAAGCGTGCGCGTGCACCCACCAGGCGAGCGGAAGTGCGATCAGCACCACCGCCTGGATCGCGAGCAACGCCGGAACGATGCCCCAACGGTCTGCCACCAGGCCGGCTCCCAGGGCGACGAGCGCGTAGAGCACGCTGCCGAGCAGCGACGCAAGCGAACCCATCGTCGCGCGTTCCCGGTCGGTGAACTCGCGCTGCAGCAACGTCTGCTGGGCGATTGTCGACATGCCGTAGGCCGGTGACCCAAGCAGCACGGGCGAAAATACCGTCGGCTTGACCAGCGCCACGAAGTTCGCCACGTTGTCGAACAGCTCACCGAACAGCAGAGTGCGGGCCGCGCCCACCCGGCCGATCACCCAACCACTGACGCGGAAGCCGACGAAGGCCACGCCATGGCCGAAGGTGCGCCACAGGCCCAGCGCCCAGA
The DNA here is from genome assembly GCF_040659615.1 of Nonomuraea sp. NPDC049784. NCBI lineage: Bacteria > Bacillati > Actinomycetota > Actinomycetes > Streptosporangiales > Streptosporangiaceae > Nonomuraea > Nonomuraea sp. NPDC049784. The sequence continues at coordinate 30,135 of NZ_JBFAMX010000060.1, read as the reverse complement.
GCGGCCACAGCCCTGCCACGAAAACAGGCGACAACTGGGCCGCGCTTTCGCTGCTGTAACGAAGCGCCGACACCAGAGTCATCCGGCGGAGCACCGGATTACGGCGGATGCCGCGCAGGGCCGATCCGAGATGCACCAGCACGTTCGATTCCAGCGGGCCGTGCACCCGCGGTTCCCGGACCCGCAAGGCGACGAGCACGCACAGCACCTGCGGCACGACCGACAGCACGACCACCACACGCAGCGACCACGCGCCGGCGACCACGCCACCTATGGCTGCCGCCAGTGCGAGCGCGATCTGGAACATCGAGTTCACCCGGCCCGAGTGCCGGGGGAACTCCTCCTCCCGGCCGGCTTCGAGCAACGTGTCGTAGAGCAGAGACTCGTTGTTGCCGCTCCACAGTGAGGTCGCCAATCCCTCCAGCACAACAGCTGCCAGGAGGAGGCCGTAGCCCGAAGCGCCGGCGTACCCGAGATGGGCGGCCACCATGACGACGGCACCGGCGATCATCGTGCCGCGTCGGCCGAGGCGGTCGGAGAGCACCCCGGTAGGGACCTCGAACGCTGCCGAAGACAGCATCTTCACCGCCAGGAGGCTGGCGGCAGCGGTGTACGAGCCGGTGACTTGCGCGAAGTAGATGACCATAATCGACCCGTACATGCGGAAGTCGCCGAAGAAGTTGAACCAGCTCAGCAGGCGGACATTCCGGTTGACAGTCTGATCAGCGGAGTTCGGAGCAGGCGAAGCTGACCTCGACCGTTGAGATTTCCTGCCGAACGGGGCAGCGATCAGGCGTTCGACCAGGACACGTACACGGAGCAGTGAAGAATGACGAGCGGACACAGCAGAACTCCCGGAAAGGCGAACGGAGACGCCAAACAGCGCCAAGGGCCGGTGACACGTGTCACCTCGCCCCGGCGACCGGGATGTGTGCTGACTTTGCTGCTACACGCGCGGCGTTACAAGCCTGCGACTGCGGTCACCAAGGGGCGAACGGAAGCTCCAGTCATCGTTGTAGACATCAGTGCTCCTCAATTCCCCAGGCGGACGGGATTCCGCAACAGCTTCAACTCTAGCGACCGAAGGACCTACGTGTCCGCTGAATCGAGGCGGTATCTGTCCTGGTAGCGGGTGTGATGGACACGCTCGTGCTCACGCGCGAGGTGGAAGCGGAAGTACACGTTGAGGTCGCCGTTGGCCTGCACGGCACGGAGCTTGAGGACCTGTGGGGTCCGGAAATTGCGATCCGCGGACTGACCTGTATGGCTCGGGTGGCGTGGTTGATGAAGAACAGTACGTAGAGCCGTTTCAGGAAGATGGTGTCGACGTGGAAGAGGTCGCAGGTCTAGATGCCGGAGGCCTGCGCCTTGAGGAATTGGTTCCAGGTCGGGCCGGTGTGGCGTGGCGTCGGTTCGAGCCCGGCTCGTTTGAGGATGTCGCGAACTGTGCTCGGCGGCACCCGAAGACCAACGCCGGCCAGTTCGCCGCTGATGCGTTGGTAGCCCGACAAGGGTTCTCCGGGGCCGGGCGCAATACCGCATCCTGGATCGGCGCTGGTGTCCGAGGGCGGTCAGGACGCTTAGTCGGGTAGGTCCACCGGCGCGCCACCAGGTCACGATGCCGGCGCAACAAGGTGGCCGGCGTTACCGAGAAGACCGGCCATGCAATCCTCGGGAGCATCCGAGACGGCGCGGCGTGCACGACTCGGTCGTAGGGGTGAAGATCGGGCCGGTTCACCTGCCGACGTAGCACGGCAACCTGATGTCGTAGGGCCACGATCTCGACATCCTTGCTGCGATCGTCCCAGCTGAGCAGGACCAGCAGCTGCAGGACGCGTCGGAGGATTACATAGAGCGAAGACCACCACACCACCAGCAGGATGTCCGAGCTCACACCATGCTTGAGCCACATAATCACAGGTCAACCACCGCGCCCGACTTTCCGAACCCAAAACGGACGCAAAGCGTTCGAGGTCCTCAGATCACGGCTCCGGCCAAGGTCCGGCAGAAGGGCCGCACAGGCCTGCTGGCAGTGCTCGTGCGCTCTGATCTGTCCCATCACGTTGAACTGCTAGGGCGCTCCGTTCTCTGTACCACCTGAATGAGGTGCCCATCAGGATCTTCGACCCAAGCGATGAGGAGATAACCCAGCCAGGGCTCAGGCGGCTTCACGGGGGTGGCCCCAAGCTGCAGCAGGCGGGCGTAGCCAGTCGGTGTGTCGTCTGTCCACAAGATCACCGCCGCGCGTTGACCGGCGACGATCGGGGCAAGGCCGTGATCGTCACGCGCCAACTTCTCACCGACCAGCCCGATGCGGTAGCCGTCGAGCATCAGATCGACGTGGATCGGCGTTCCTTCAGGCGGTGTCCGGAAGACCTCGGTGAACCCGACAGCTCTTTGAACTCCGCTGCTCGATCGATGTCCTGGCTGAAGAGAACGATCTGCGGGATCCTGAAGGTCACCATGAGCGCAAACCTCTCATAGGGGACTCCCCGCGCACCACTCTCCTAACTGCCCGCTGCTCGATCGCCATCAACGGCCTCGAATGCCTCGATCGACATCCCATCCTGTGCCGCTCGAATATTGAGTTACGTGGTCTGAGCTGCGGTTAAGCGGCGTGATGGTATTCGTTGATCGTGCCTGTGGCGACGGGTTTTCGGCGGATGGATCGTAGGTCGTTGAGGTCGGTTACGTCGCGGGCGGACTGCATTGAGGTGTTCGGGGGGCGTTGATGCCGGGACTGGTGCGGCCGGTGCCGGTTGTAGTGGATCAGGTACTCCTGGAGCACGAGTACCAGGTGGCGTTCGTTGAGGATCAGGATGCGGTCCAGGAGTTCGCTGCGTAGGGTGCCGATGACGCGCTCGCAGATGGCGTTCATCCTCGGTGTCCGCGGCAAGGTGGGGACGGCTCGTAGCCCTTCAGCTTTGAAGACTTCCCGAAGGGCGGAGGTGAAGAGCGGGTCCCGATCGTGGATTACGAACCGCAGCCCGGCGATGCGGTCACCCAGGTCCATCGCCAGGTTGCGGGCCTGCTGCACCGTCCATGCTCCGTTGGGTGCGCGGTCCCACCGGCCAGGTGCAGTCGCCGGGTGCCGTGTTCGATGAAGACCAGCACATACAACCGCTTGAGCAGCAGCGTTTCGACCACCAGGAAGTCGCACGCGATGATCGCGTGGGCTTGAGCGGTCAGGAACTGTCGCCAGGTTGGGCCGGCCCGGCGGGGCGCCGGATCGATACCGGCAGTGTGCAGGACTCCCCACACCGTGGAGGCTGCGATGTGTAGCCCAAGCGGGTCAACTCGCCTTGGATTCTCCTATGCCCCCAGGTCGGGTCTTCCCTGGCCATCCGTACAATGAGCGCCTTGACCGGCGGGCGGGTGCCGGGCCGCCCTGGGCGTCGCCTGTCGGTGAAGGTCCACTTACGCGCTACGAGGTCACGGTGCCAGCGCAAGATCGTCGCTGGGGTGACCGGGAATACTTCCGCCCACCGGCGGCGGTGGATCAGCTGCGACAACGCTGCCTGCCAGGGCCGGTCGGTGTGATCCCACCGCGGCCGGCCACCAAGCTGACGGCGGAGCACCTGGTTCTCGTGACGGAGCACCAGCAGCTCAACGTCCTTAGACAGATCAGCGCGGACCAGCACCGTCAGCAGGCCGAACAAGCACCTCGCCAACCGGTAGACCAGCGAAAACAACACCTCGCGATGGTCTCAGCCGCGGCCCTGATCGCGCAGCGAAACCCCAGTTCAGAGCGCGAAACCGTGTTTTCGAGCGGGACAGGGTAGCACTCATCGAACTCGACATCGCCTACCCAGGACGAATCAAGTAAAGACCACTCTCTAGCCATCAGAAATGATCTGTACACACCTGAAGTGACAACCTCAGCCTTGGGGCTCTTCGGCCGGGCAGGTGGCGTCCTTCGCGGGCACGGTCAGGGAGATCAGGTAGCTGTCCACGGCGTTCGTGGTGCACTGGGTCATGCCGTAGACGCCGTGGCCCCAGCCTTCGTACGTGAGCAGGGTGGCCTTGGAGCCCAGCTGGCGGGCGACGTTGGCCGACCACTCGTAGGGGGTGTCGGGGTCGTGCTTGGAGGTGACCACCAGCAGCGGAGCGCTGCCGTAGTATCGCAGCGGGTGCTGCGGGTTGTTGACCGGGTGGCCCTGGCAGATCGGCATGTCGCCCATCGGCATCGGGTTGTACGCCATGTCCGGCGCCACCGCGTTGGAGGCGCGCATTACGTCGGCGTACTCGTTGTAGTCCTGGAGGCGCAGGTTCCAGTCCTCGCAGAGGATCGCGGTGGGGAGCTCGGCGAACTCGCCGTTGACCGGCCCGTTGCCGGGAGGCCATCCCATGTCGTCCGGCACCGGGCCGCCGTCCAGGGCGAGGAGCACCTTGGCCTCCTGCCGCCAGACGGGCGCCTCGTTGAGGACCACGCCCAGCCAGCGCAGGTTGTGCGCGCTCACCGGGTCGCTCTCGCCCGGCCAGTACAGCTCGCCGCGGCCCGCCTTGTCGAGCAGCGCCTTCCACAGCGCGCGGACGTCGCGGTCATGCAGGACGCAGTCGGTGTCGCGCGCGCACCAGTCGGCGAACTCGTCGAAGCTGTCCTCGACAGTGGCCGCCTCGGTCACCTGGAACTGCTTGACGTTCAGGCTGTGGTCCATGTTGCCGTCCAGCACCATGGCGCGAACCCGGTTGGGGAACATCTCGGCGTACATCTGCTGGGCGAGCGTGCCGTAGGAGACGCCGTAGGAGGTGAGCTTGGGCTCGCCGAGGGCCGAGCGGATGGCGTCCATGTCGCGCGCCACGTTGGCCGAGTCGAGGTGGTCGTACAGCAGGGCGCCGGTGAGCTGGCGGCAGTCCGCGCGCAGCGTCTTGTCGAAGGCGAACCACTTGTCGTAGTCGGCCTGGCTGGTCATGACCGGGTACGGCATCTGGTTGTACACCGAGGCCGAGCAGGTCACCGAGCCACTGCGGGCCACGCCCCTGGGGTCATAGCCGACGATGTCGAACCGTCGTTGGATGTCCTCGCTGAAGCCGGAGGGGCGGAGGATGTCGTTCACCCCGGAGTTGCCGGGGCCGCCCGGGTTGGCCAGCAGGGACCCGATCCGCGCGGAGGGGTCGGTGGCCTTGCGCCGGGCCAGCGCCAGGGGGAGGGTGCGTCCGTTCGGGTTGGACCAGTCGACCGGTACGGCCAGCGTGCCGCACTCGACGGAGGGCTCCTCCTCACACGGCCCCCAGGTGATGCCGCGCTTGCCGACGGCATCCGTGACGTCCTTTCCGGTGACGATCGCGTTGGCCGCACCGGTCAGCGGGACGGTGACCAGCGTCGCCATCGCCACGAGGGCGACGGCGAGCCGAGAAGTTCTTCTTGACACCTTGCTCCTATGATTGATCGGCTTGCCGGGATGCCCGAACGGCCCACGACTGGGCAAACGGTGCTGCATCGACTGGTCGTGGGGCAGAGGCCCCCGGGTCGTTCGGCGAACCACTCTCGGAGGGGCTCGGTCCTGCGGAGGAGGTCTCAGTGCGGATCGGCTCAGACGTTCCCAGCGAACGCGGAGGCTCATCGCGTCAGGCCGGGCTGGATCCCGGCAGGCCGTTCTCGACGACGAAGCTCGCCCGGGTGCTGATCGGCGCGTCCGGCTGGGAGATGTAGGGCACCACCCGGAAGTCGTTGGTGAGGGTCTCAGGGGTGATGGTCAGGCGGCAGTACCCGCGCTGGAAGTTGCAGAACTTCATGTGCGGGTTGGCCTGCAGGTAGTTCTGACCGGCGGGGAGCATGCCCGCACCGTCCCGGCCGCTGCTGATCGACGTGCCGACGATCTCCGCGCCCACCACCGGGGAGTCGGGATCGTCGTAGTCGGTCTTGAGGTCCATCATGTAGTTGCTGTGGCGATCACCGGTCACCACGACCAGGTTGTCGACGTCGCGGTTGTACGCCTCGGTCAGGATCCGCTCTCGCTCCACCACGTACGCGTCCCATGCACCGAAGAACGTCTTGACGGCGGGGTTCGGGTCCTTGTCGACCTCGGCCATCGGCAGCTGATTGCCGATGATCTTCCAGCGGGCCTGCGACGTGGAGAACCCGTTGATCAGCCAGTCCGCCTGCTCGCCGCCCAGCATCGTCGCCTTCGGGTCCAGCCGGTTCACCCGGTCCGACATGTACTGCCGTGAATCCAGCATGGTGAACTCCGCCAGCGCGCCGTAGTCGATCTTGCGGTGCATGCGGATGCTCGGGCCGGACGGCATCTGGGTGTGCCGCAGCGGCAGGTTCTCGTACATGGCCTGGAACGCGGCCGCCTTACGCCGGCGGAAGGTCGTCGGGTCGGGCGTGTCGGGGGAGACGTTCATGTGCCAGCTGTCCTCGACCTCGTGATCGTCGAAGATGCTGATCCAGGGGGCCGAGGCGTGCGCGGCCTGAAGGTGTGGGTCCAGCTTGTAGAGCGCGTACTGCAGCCGGTAGTCGGTCAGCGTCACCCGCTCGTGCAACATGTGGCTGGGCAGCGGGGTGCCCCAATGGTCGGTGGTGAAGCCGTAGGTCTCCTCGTAGATGTAGTCGCCGAGGAACAGCACCACGTCGAAGTTCTCCTCGGCGAGGTGCTGGTACGCCGTGTAGTGCCCGCCGTGGTAGCTCGCGCACGAGGCGACGCCCACCGACAGCGAAGCCGGCATGGTCCCCGGCGCTGGGGCGGTGCGGGTACGGCCGACCGGTGAGACGTGGTCGCCGAACATGAAGCGGTACCAGTAGTCGCGGCCGGGCTCCAGCCCGTACACCTCGGGATGGACCGAGAAACCGAGCTCGGGCAAGGCGAGCACCCGGCCCGACTTGACCACGTTATGGAACTGCTTGTCCGTGGCAACTTGGTAGGTGACCGGCGGATTCCTCGTCGGCATTCCGCCGAGCCCGTCCGGGGCCAGCGGGTCCACCGCCAGCCGGGTCCACAGCACCACGCTGTCCGGCGCCGGGTCACCGGATGCGACCCCGAGGGTGAACGGGTAACCGGCCGACGCCGCCTCGCCGTATGCCTGGGTGTCCCATAATCCTGTACCGAGCAGGACCGCGGCGGTACCGGCGGCCCCGTAGCCGAGGAACCGGCGCCGATTCAACCCTCGGCCTCGTGCGCGTTCGGACAAGGTGCTCCTCTCATCGACGCTGAAGAGCACTCTGCAACTTCGCCGAAAGAAGATCAATGATCTAATACAAATTAGCGTCAAGGTCACTATCGAGCCATGTCAGAATCAACTCGCCGCATTCGTACGGTAGCGGCGTGTTGGTCTTCACTCTGGAATGGTGGAGGCCCAACCGGGAAAGGTTCTGGCCGGGGCGGCACTCGCCCGGTGGCGCTGTGATGCGGAGCGGGCACCCTGACATCCGCTGACCGCCGACGGCAGTCACGCGGCCCGAACAGGTTCGGCCGCAGCCCGCTCGGTCAGGTTCTCCACCTTCTGCAACACCGTGATCGGCGCCAGCATCCCCGGCGAAAGACCGGGCCGTCTCCGCTTGCCGTACGCAGCGGCGAACTCGGCGTCGGCGAACAGTTCTGCTGGCGACGCCTAGTCCGCTGATCTTTCTGTTAGGACCTCTTACTCCGACTTAGCGACTAGGCGGGCGGGAAGCGGGGCCAGGGAGTAGTTGTCCCAGATGAAGGCGTCCATCTGGTGCTGGTCGGCGGAGAGATTGACCACCCGGTCGACCTTGCCGCCGGCGTTGAAGTGCCACACCAGTGCCCACAGGGTGTCGACCTTGCCGATGCCCTCGGTCGTCCAGCCGCGGTGGATGTCCACGACGTACTCCTCGTTGGCCTCCAGGAACAACGGGTCGGCCTGGAAGCCGGACCTGCCCAGTTCGGTGAAGAACGCCACGACCTCCTCCGCCCCGCGCTTGACGCCCGACAGGGGGTGGTGTCCAGGGATCGTCCACTCGATGTCATCGGCCAGCACCTCGCGGATGCCGGCCAGGTCGTGGGCGGCGTACGCGGTGAAGAACCTGCCGATGGCTTCGATCTTGCTGTCTTGAATCGTCACGGCCCAAGCGCCTTTCGTTAGGTGAGGCAGCCTCCTGGATGGGAGGCAGCGCAACAGTAATGCATGAAGTTATCTAAAGTAAATCGACGAATTACACCTGGTAGGCTGCCTTGCATGACGAACGAGGCGGTCGGCACGCGCATCCGGGAGCTGCGCCAGGAGCAGGGACTGTTGCAAGCGGAACTGGTCAAGCCCGGCCTGTTGTCGGCCGGTTACCTGTCCTTGATCGAGTCGGGCCGGCGTCGTCCGTCACCCGAGGTGCTGCGGCATCTGGCCGAACAACTCGGCACCACGTTCGATCACCTCGCCACCGGACGGCAGCCGGACCTGTGGCAAGAGACCGAACGCCGGCTCGCCTTCGCCGAACTGGCGCTCCAGCACGCCACTGCCGAGGACGCTCTGCACGAGTTCGAGGAGGTCTCGCGATCCGGCCCGCCCCCATACCACGCGCGGGCCGAACTCGGCCGGGCCTGCGCGCTGGAATTGCTGGGCCGCACCGAGCAGGCCTTCTCCACCTACGAAGCGCTGTGGAAGGCCACCGAGCCGGGCACCGCGCTGTGGGCCGAACGGGCCACCGACATTCTGCGCTGCAGCCGGGATCTCGGCGACTACGGCTATGCCGCCGACCTCGGGGAACGAGCGATGGCCACATTCGAGGATCTGGGCGTGCAATGGAGCGACAGCGCGGTGCGGCTGGGCGTCACCCTGGCCGGTGTCTACATCCACCGGGGCGACCTGGTGCGTGCCTCCAGACTGCTGCGACGCCTCATCGACATCTCCGACGGCACGGGTAGTCCGCTGGCCAGAGGCTCGGCCTATTGGAATGCCGCCGTCACCGCCCACTACCAAGGCCGCAGCGCCGACGCCAAGGCCTTCGCCGACCGCGCTCTGGCGTTGTTCGGCGAAACCGACCATCAGCGCAACCTGGCCGTGCTGCGCACCTTCTACGGCGAACTGCACTTGGACGGCGAACCCGCCGACCCAGGTCAAGCCCGTGAGTTCCTCCTGGACGCGCACGACCGGCTCACGCAACTGGCCAGCCCGGCGGAAATCAGCGAGTGCGAGACCTACCTGGCCCGCGCCGCGGTGCAACTCGGCGACCTCGACGAGGCGCTGCGCTGGGCGCTGGCCGCCCGCTCCCGACTCACCGCCGACGCGGCACCGGTGGCCGAGGCCGAGGCCTGGATCGCTCTCGGCATGGTTCACCTTGCGGCGAACGACTCGGCGCAGGCGGTCGCCGCTTTGACCGACGGGGAACGCGCGCTGGACCGCGCGACTCCAGGGCACTCCGTCGTCACCCTCTGGAACCGGCTGGGCAACCTGCACGAAGAACGCGGTGACACCATGGCCGCCCTGCGTGCCTACCGTCAAGGCATCACGGCTGCCGGCTACCGGCAGCCGTCACGCCCACTGACGCACATCTCGACCCAGCACATCTGATCTCTCTTCCTTCGCGTACATCAGCGGACCCAGCGCAGGTCCAGCCCGTCGTACCGACCAGCCTCATCGCGTGAAGGGCTGTTCACGAGTGGGTCTGACCTGGGATGCAGAGGGAGGTTTGAAGATCGCTTCCCGGCATGATATTGATCGTTTCCCAGGCGCCGCTCGTGCATGTTCGCCTGGCAGCGGTTCGCTGCGCTCGCGGGCGTATGATCACCGACCATGATGCGAGATGAGCCCGCCGGGTACCGGCGGTTTCTCGATGGCGTTGCTCGAGCGATGGCCGACGAGGACGACATCTGGCAGTTTCAGCTACTGGCGGGCGGGTCCACGCTGGTGGCCCGCGCCGCCGACGACGACGGAGCGGCGGTGGCGCTCATCGACGCGGGGTCGCTGAATGCGACAGTCGCTGTCGACGACATCGCGCGCCTGGCGGACCTCGCCGTGCAGGTGGGGGCAACGGCTTCGCAAGGGCGGCCCGCAGCGTTCGTATGCTCGCGCCGCACACCGACCGAAGACGCCGTAAAGGTCGCCTACCTGCGTAACCTGCGGATACTGAGCGTTCATCCAACGGGCGAGGACTCCTGGGGCTACGACTACGCCCTCCTGTCCCACCAAAAGATCACGCAGCCGCCGAACGCTCCCACGCTCAGCGAGCGGCAGTGGGAAGACGTACACCATGACATTCGGTACGCGGTCTTCTACGACGCCCAGCACATCCCGATCGCCTCATTCGCGGGGCTGAGTGCTCTGCTGGCCTGGCAAGAAGAGAACGACTTGGCTGGCACCGGGGGCTTGCGGCATTTCGACCTGCCCGCCGGGACGTTGATGGTCATTCCCGACCAGCCGCCTATACCCGTCGTCGGCGTGACCCTGCGGTTCCACAAGGAGACCCGCCCCCTACGGGCTGCAGGGGAGGAGGGTGCCTTCGCCGATCTCGTGACCGAATGGCTGTGGGGCTGACGAGTTTCCGGTCCATCAGGCGAGCCTCCGGTTCGTCATGAGCCTCGGCGGATCCGGCTCCGTACCCCTGGCGTGCTCTCCATCCGCCCACGGCAGGAAGCATAAGAACCGGTGCCGACCTCCGCCACCACGTCTCCCGAGACCCGCTTTCCGAGCGTAACGCGATAGGCGATCGCTTGGAGGCTGTCGAGCCAAATGACACTCGCTTCTGCCCGGATGTCCGGGTTCTCGGGGCGGCGGAGGGAAGGCTCGACCATGCCGTCGATGTCATCACGGCGTCCTGCGCAAGGTTCGGCGCCGTCATCAGGGCGCCGAGGTGGTGCCCGGCCACAGCCGGGCACCGAGCGCGGTCTCCAGCAGGGCGATGGTGGCCACGTCCGGCCAGGACCGCCCGGCCAGCAGGTCGGCGATGGACTGGCGGTTGAAGCCGCATCAGCAGCTCGGCCAGGAAGCCGAGGTAGCTCATCTGGTCGCGCGGGGCAGCGGCGGCCAGCTCGACGAACTGGCTGCGGATGGTCGGCAGCCTCAACCGCTGGCAGGCCTGATAGGTGGAGGCTTCGGCCGCTTCCTCGGTCAGTCCGCGGCGGTGAAAGGCGGTCATGGCAGCTCTCCCTCGGGTCCGGGCCGTCCACTAGTGTGGCGGCGCAGCAGCTGGTCATAGACGGCCACCGACGGCAGCGGCCGGGTGTCAGGCGGCAGCTGGGCCAGCCGGCGGGTGGTCAACGACACCACCGCCGGTTCGTCTAGCCAGGCCAGCCGTTCCGGCCGGGGCGGCGGCGGGCCCGCCTCGGGGCTGTCGTCTGCTTGGGCGATCTTGCGGGCCTCTAGCGCGACGGCGTCGGCGGTCAGCGCGCCCGCCTCGAGGGCGGCCGCGAGCCCGGCCACCACGTGTCGATGCTCCATCCGCCGGTGCAGGAGCAACACGTCGATCAGCGCCCGGGTGCCAGCGGCGTCCCCGTGCTGTCGTTACGCAGAGTTACTATGGGGCTCATCGCACGAACCCGAGCGGAGGGCCCTGAAGGGCGACACCGTGCCACGCCAGCCAAAGAAGACGCTGGACAGGGCGTAGTAACGGTAACTGCGGTCACCAGGTACACGCGAACGCGCCATGCCTGATCAAGTTGAGCGTTGATCAGCGTTGCCTGCGTCCGTCGTGTCAGCACCTTTCCTTGGCGCTGGTAGGGCGTGTGGGCCCTGGCCGTGCAGCCGGTCCATTTCCCGCCATTCGGGCCGCAGGCCCGTCAGGCTTGTGGTGAGCGCGTATGCCGCCCCGCCTGCGAGCAGCACCGGTGCCAGCCCCGCGGCCGCCACCGCTACCCCGCCCACCAGTCCGCCGATCGGGATGCCGGCCCAGGCGAGGGAGTCCGACAACGCGTTGACCCGGCCCAGCAGGCGCCGCGGCACCCGCTCGTAGGAGATCGCCCCAAGGATCGGGTTCAGGAATCCGCCGGCGAACCCGCCGACCGCGAACACCGCTACCGTGGCCCATACCGGCGCGTCCACCGCCAGGATGAGGAACCGCGACGGTCCGGCGAGCAGGAACGCCACGAAGAACACCGGCCTGCGCCGCATTCGGTGCGCCATGGCGGCCGCGACCAGGCTGCCGCCGACGGCCGTCAACCCCATCACGCTGCTGTTCAAACCGACCACGGCGGCGCCGTGGTCGGTCTCCTTGGCCCATACGAACACGAGCACCTGGCTGAATGCCGCGTCGAGCAGGTTGGTGACGCCGACCATGACGACCACGGAGAGTAGCAGCGGTTCGCCGCGCAGGAACGCGAAGCCCTGGCCGAACCGCCGCCAGTACCCCTCCTTCACCTCCTGCGCCGGCGCGCGGTGCCCCATGCCGCGCGGTAGCGCCCTTGCCACGATCACGGAGCCGAGCGCGAAGCAGGTGACGCTGATGCCCAGGCTGGCCAGCGGCCCGAGTAGCGCCACCACCGCGCCCCCCGCCGCGGGCCCCACCGTCTGGGCCAGCCGCTCGGTCACGCCCATCAGCCCGGTGGCGCGCTCCAGCGGCACCCGCCCGCGCTCGGCCGCCTCGGGAACCATGATCTCCTTGGCCAGGTCTCCTGGACCGCGGGCCGCGCCGACCACCGCGACCAGGGCGATCAGCGCGCCCAGCGGCAGCAGATCCAGCGCGTGCAGAAGGACAACCGCCCCGGCCGCGGCGGCGCTCACCACGTCGCCGACCCACGAGATCCGGCGCGGCCCTACCCGATCGACCAGCGGTCCGGTCAGTGCCTTGACCAGCACGTACGGGGCCATCTCCGCGAAGGCCACCGCCCCCGTCTGCGCCGCGCTCCCGGTCGTCGTCAGTACGAACCAGGGCAGCGCGATGGCCGACACCCGCGTGCCGGTCAGCGACACCGTCATGGCCGCGAGCAGGCCGGCCATCGGGCGTAAGGACCCGCGCGATCCCATCACGCGCCCTCCGGCAGTTCGGGCAGGAGCTGCGTGATCAGCGAGACCCGCTCGGCGCCCTCGGGCGCCGCCTCGCCGGGCATGTCGCGGCGGTAGCGGGAGATGACCTCTTCCAGTTCCTCGCGTAGCCGCTGCCCCTCCTCCGGGGTGAGGCGCAGCGTGATGGAGCTGAGGTCGAGCACGCGCCGCCACTGTCCTGGCATGGTCTGCAGCTCGTTCAGCGTTCGCTGGGTGCGCAGGTTGTACAGGGCGGCGATGGATTGCATGTAGGCCAGCACCGCCTCGGGCTCCCGCTCCGCCAGTTCGTCGTCGCTGAGACGGGTGATGTGGTGGATCGAGCGCCACCAGCGCTCGCGGGCGTTGCCGCGCTCGGTGTCCTCCTCCACGAATCCGGCGGTGCCGAGCCTGCGCAGGTGGTAGCTGGCTGTGCCTGAATTCACTCCCAGGCGCTCGGCCAGGCGGGTGGCGGTGGAGGGGCCGTGTCTGCGCAGCAGGTCCACGAGTTGCACCCGTACCGGGTGGGCCAGTGCCCGCAGGCCTTTGGCGTCGAGGGCGACCACGCTCTCGTGGGGTTTGGTCATGTCTCGAAGCCTAGTCTGCCAACACTTCTTCGCAAACACTCATTTGCGAAGAAGTGTTGGCAGACTTCGCTGTAGTCCTGGGGAAATTCTGGTCGGATTTGCCTGACCTGCAATGATGTACGGCTCTGTAGCGGCGGTGTCGATTCGGTTACAGCGTGAATCATGCTCGACGACAAGCCGGAGCTCGATGGCGGCGCGGGCGGCCGGCCGTTGTGGACAGTGGGCGATCGAGGCGCTGAAGTCGTCCGGACGGTGCTGCGCAAGGCGAGACGGCGGGAGTTCGGCGAGCGTCATGGTGGGTTCGTCGTTGAGGGTGGAGGCGATGGAGCGCCGTTCCTGGTCGCCTGCGCCGACGGTGCTGAGGTTTCGCCCAGGAGCTCACGCGGTACGAGGCCGACCTGCAGCTCGGGTGCGCTGCGCCCGGCCTGTGCGAGATGCTGCAAGGCCGAATGGCGGAGCTGGTGCAGCGTCCATCCTTGCCGGTGCGGATCGAGCTTGGCCGTGGCGGTCTTGAACAGGTACTCGGCGCGCGGGTAGCACAGCCGACCGCGTCTGGTGACGGGGTCGATGGCGCCGCCGCGTCATACTCGCGGTGACCACTCCAATGACCCGACATGTCATACTGCGCACCGAATGAACGGTCTCGATGGCGGGATCGACGGAGAGGTGTCGTGTGGAGCTGCGCGATATTGAGATCTTTCTGACCCTTGCCGAGGAACTGCACTTCGGCCGCACGGCAGAGCGGCTCCACGTCTCCGTGGCGGCGGTCAGCAAGGCGATCAAGAAGCAGGAACGCAGTATCGGAACGGAGTTGTTCGCGCGCAACAGCCGCGCCGTCATGCTCACGCCCGCCGGCCAGCGGCTCCGCGATGACCTGCGCCCGATCTACCAGAGGATCCACGAAAGCCTGGGACGGGCCAGGTCGGCCGCGCAGAACAAGACCGACGTGCTGCGGCTGGGCATGCTCAGCACCAACACCACCGAGCTCCGTCCCCAGTTCGACTTGTTCACGGTCCGGCAACCGACCTGCGAGATCCAGCTCCGCTATGTCGGCTTCAGCGATCCCTTCGGCCCCCTGCGCGCCGGGGAGATCGACGTTCTGCTCGCCTGGCTCCCGGTCGAGGAGCGCGACCTCACCGTGGGGCCGATCGTCGCCACCGAACTCCCCGTGCTGGCCGCGTCGGCCGACCATCGACTGGCCGGGCGGCCCTGGGTGTGTTACGAGGATCTGGGGGACGAGATCGTCATGGGCGGTGCCAAGCCCGGCTATTGGCGCGAAGCTCTCGTCCCCGCCCGGACTCCAACTGGACGTCCCATCCGGATCGGCCCGATCGTCTCCACCGGAGAGGAGATGCTCCCCATCCTGGCCGCCGGCGAGGCTGTCTCACCCGTCTACGGTCACTCCACCCGCTACTACGCGCGACCCGACCTGGCCTATGTGCCCATTCGCGATGCGCCACCTCTGCGTTGGGCGCTCATCTGGAGTACCGCATCGGAGAACAACCTCATTCGTGCCTTCGCCCAGGCTGCTCGCGAGGTCGGCGAACGGACGTTCTAGTGTCATCCGCCTGAAATTCGTCGGCAATATCTCGCGAGGGATTCGAGGATTTCCTCGGCGGTCTTGGTCCAGACGAACGGCCCATCGCTGCAGCACCGCCCGCTCGGCCTCCGACACCGTCAACTCCGCTTTGGGCCGGCCCGTGCGCGCGTTGTCGGCCAATGCCTCCTGCCCGCCCCGCGCGAAAGCCGCACGCCACTTGCGCACCGTGCTCTCGGCAAGGCCCAGATCTCGCGCCACCTGTGCGGTGCTGATCCCCGGCCCCACACACGCCAGCACGATCTTCGCCCGGACCGCCACCCTCGACGACTCCGCTGACATGCCGATCAGCCGAGCGCGCTCACTCTCCGACAAGTAGATCTCCACTGCGGATGGTCTATGGCCGCCATGGTGCTGCCGGTCAAGGTCGCAGTGGACAGCTCGAAGAGTTCCTACGCGCCAAGCGGGAGGCTCTCGTCCCTGCTTGGCAGCTTGACAACAAGATCGAGGCGACGGCGTGCCATACGGGCTGGTGTGGCGCAGCGAGGCGGACAACGACATGATCCGCGCCCTCGCTCTCGCCCGCGTGGTGCGTGAGCTGGGAGCGCTGCCCGGCTGAGACCGTCAACCGTGGGTTAACGACCGTTGCGATAGTCGCCGTTGATCTGCAGCACTGCCCGGCGTGATGCTTGATCCATCCAAAGAACACGCCCGTCGGGAGGTAAATCGGGATATGTCTTTTTCTGGTGCTGTGGCGTGAACATCGTCTCTTCCGCTGTATCCCTGACCGTCGCCGACCCGGCCGCTTCCAGCCGGTTCTTCACCAGTCATCTCGGCTTCCGCGAAATCCTGGCCGGTGAGGAGTTCATCGCGCTGGGCCGTGACGACGCCGCCGTCGACCTGGTGCTGGTGGGGCGCGACCCGGAGCGGTGGCAACCGGGACAGGGACTGGCAGAGGTGATCGTGGTGTTCACCGTCACCGGCCTGGCCGCCGAGTACGAGCGGCTGCGCGGTGAGGGCGCCACCATCACCATCCCGCTCCGGCGGGAGCCGTGGGGTGAGCTGCTGATGCAACTCACTGACCCCAACGGCGTGGCGATCCAGCTCGTCGAGTGGATTTCCCCGATCACGGGCTGATTTCCGACTGACCGACCAGGTCGTGTCGTTCACCGTCACCGGCATCACTGCCGAGGCATGCGTGTCGTGTCAGCGGCCGCGTCAGTACGGCGACGGCTCGGTATCAGAGCGGTCGGAGATGGTGGACGCCATGAGCGGCTCAGCGTTGCGGCCGCAACGCCGGATGCGACTTCCTCGGGCGACCGACCTGGGCAATCCAGACACCCGGGCACCTGCAGGACCGCATTCCACCTCGGTCCGTCGAAGTGAATTTTCTCATTGGTTCAAAGGAGCATGCAGTCATGTCCGTCACCCTTACCGAACAAGACAAGTTCACCTTGCGCACCGCCGCGTGGGGCGCCGTCTCGCTGATGACCGCCGCTGGTGCCGCCGGCTCTCCCCACAAGGCCGCCACCGAAGGCTCCATCGCCCTGACCTCCGCGACCGGCCTGGTCGGGCACGTGCTCACCAAGGCGCCCAAGGGCCTGAACAGCAAGTCCACCGCCGCACTGGCCGACCAAGTACTGCCGGCCCTGACGGCAGCCATGAGCCTGCTCAAGAAACAGGCTCCCGAAGAAGCCGACAACTTCCGCCGCACCGTCATCGTCGCCGTCGAAGCGGCCAACCAGCCCCAGAAGGGCGAGCCCAGCCCCACCATGGCGGAGATGGCCCGCAAGATCACCGAGGCTCTCGACGCCGCTCCGGCCACGCCAGGGGCAGCCGCCCTGGACACCGGTGTGGCCGTGCCGTCAGCCGCTGCCGGGCAGGAGCGCCCGGAGTTGCAGAAGCTCATCCAGGAGATGGTCGATTCCGGTTTCGTCGGGGTGACGCTGCGCGTGCACGACGATCGGGGCGAGTGGGTCGGCAGCGCCGGGGTGGGCGAGCTCGGCGGGACCGAAGAGCCGCCGACGGACGGGCACTTCCGGATTGGCAGCAACACCAAGACCTTCACCGCGACCGTGGTGCTGCAGCTGGTGGCCGCGGGTCGGTTCGAGCTGGACGATGTGGTGGCCGATTATCTGCCTGAGTTCGGGCTGGACCGGCGGATCACGGTGCGGATGCTGTTGCAGCACACCAGCGGGGTGTTCAACTTCACCGGCGACTACTACCCCGAGTACGTGCCGGGGATCGTCTTTCAGGGCCGGGAGTGGGTGGAGGGCCGGTTCCGCACCTACCGGCCGGAGGAGCTGGTGCGGCTGGCGTTGTCCAAGCCGGCGAGGTTCGAGCCGGGCACCGACTGGAGCTACGCCAACACCAACTATGTGCTGGCCCGGCTGCTGGTCGAGAAGGTCACCGGCCGCTCGCTGGGCGAGGAGATGCGGCGG
Organism: Nonomuraea sp. NPDC049784; assembly: GCF_040659615.1. Lineage (NCBI taxonomy): Bacteria > Bacillati > Actinomycetota > Actinomycetes > Streptosporangiales > Streptosporangiaceae > Nonomuraea > Nonomuraea sp. NPDC049784. The sequence goes on along the minus strand of NZ_JBFAMX010000060.1, from coordinate 12,727 downwards.
CTGATCCTGGGGCCGCTCGGGCTGTCGGGGACGGTGGTGCCGGATACCTCGACAGACGTGCCCGAGCCGCATGCCCACGCCTACTACCGGTATGAGGAGGACGGCCAGGAGCGAGTGGTCGACGTCACCCGCCAGAACCCGTCCTGGATCTCCACCGGCGGTGACATGATCTCGACCACCGCCGACCTGGCCACGTTCATCTCCGCGCTGGTCGGTGGCAGGCTGCTGCCTGCCGAGCTGCTGGCCGAGATGTGCACGCCGGAATCGAAGGCGGGCTATGGCCTGGGGGTGTTCGTGCAGGATGTGCCGGGCGGCGGCACCGTCATCACGCATAACGGCGGCATCACGGGCCACGCGGGGCTGATGTACAGCACCCCCGACGGCGGCAAGACCCTCACCGCCGCGCTCAACTACGTCGATGACGCCACACTCTCCATGGCAGCGGCGTTCCAGGAGGGGACGCAGAGGCTCGTCCAGGAGGTGTTCGGCGGCGGGCAGACCGGGCCGGCCGACGCGGCCGAGCCCGCCGGATAGATGCCGACGAGCACCGTTGGCGGGCCTGGGACGTGCCGGTAGGCGAGCTGATAGGCAACGCAGCCGCCTACCTACCACCCGGGCCTCCCATCCCGATCCCACACATTCCGTTTGACCCGCAATGCTCGGCGAGCTGTTCGCCCGAGCGCGACATCAGAGACGAGGAACATGAACAAGCAATCCCCACCAGCGGTCACGGTGACCCGGCCGCGTGGCATGGTCTTTCGGCGCGTGGCGGTTACGGCGCTGGCGGCCGCCCTGCTGGCCGGGACGGCCACCGCCGGAACAGCCGCTGCGGACAGCGGCGTGGCCGTGCCGAAGGCCGCTGCCGGGCAGGACCGGCCGGAGCTGCAGAATGCCATGCAGGCGTTTGTCGATGCCGGTTTCCTTGGGGCGCAACTGCGCGTGCACGATCAGCGGGGCGAGTGGGTCGGCAGCGCTGGTGTGCGCAAGCTAGGCCAGACCGCCAAGCCGCCGACGAATGGGCGGTTCTGGGCGGGCAGTGTCACCAAGACCTTCACCGCGACCCTGGTGCTGCAACTGGTGGCCGCGGGCAAGATCGGGCTGGACGCCCCGGTGGCCGGCTACCTGCCGAAGCTTGGGCTGGACCGGCGGATCACGGTGCGGATGCTGCTGCAGCACACCAGCGGGCTGTTCAACTACGCAGGCGGGGAGACCTACGACGACGGGACGTCCGTGCCGGGGCTCCCCGCCACCGGCGACGAGTGGCTGGTCAACCGGTTCCGCTCCTACACGCCGGAGGAGCTGGTCCGGTTCGCGTTGTCCAAGCCGGCGCGGTTTGAGCCTGGGACGGACCAGAGCTACGCCAACACCAACTACACGCTGGCCTTGCTGCTGATCGAGAAGGTCACCGGCCGCTCGTACTCCGAGGAGCTGCAGCGGCGGATCCTGCGGCCGCTCGGGCTGCGGGACACCGTGGTGCCGGGCGATCGGACCGAGCTTCCCGGGCCGCACGCCCACGGCTACTACCGCTACCAGGACGCCGGCCAGCAGAAGGTGGTCGACATCAGTCGCCAGAACCTCTCCCTGCTGGCCGGCGCAGGCGACCTGATCTCGACCACCCGAGACCTGCACACGTTCATCTCCGCGCTGATGGGCGGCAAGCTCCTGCCGAACAACCTGCTGGCCGAGATGCGCAAGCCGTACGGGAAGTACAACTACGGCTTCGGGCTGTTCGTGCAGGACCTGGGCCCGAACTGCGGCACCGTCTACCAGCATAACGGCAGCCCTCCGCACGGCTACGGGGCGCTGATGTACAGCTCGCCCGACGGCACCAAGACCTTGACCGCCTCGGTGACCTGGGTGGACGAGGCCACAAGGGGCCCGGCCAAGGACTTCCAGACGCTGGTGGACAGTCTCGTCAAGGAGGTGTTCTGCGGCGGGTCGGCCGGGGCGGCTGAGGAGGCCAAGCAGGCTCGGTAGACAGGGCCGAGCATCGCGGCCCGTACGTGGCGGATGCTGCTGCGGCGCTGCTTCACCATCGTCGGCGATCGCGGGCAGGCCAGGCATGGGTTCACCGAGTCGTGGCAGGAACGGCCGCGGCGTCCTGCCCGGCCTCGTCGTGGCGGCCCGCCATGACGAGGCCGCCGCCGTCAGTTGGGCGAGTTACGGCGGATCTCGTCAGGCCAGGCGAGCGGCACGCCGAGGGCGTTCGCCAGAAGGTCCTGGAAGCGGGCGAGATCGTCCCGGCGCACCTGGGCCGGCGTGAGACCGGAGTCCGCGCAGTACGCGGCGAGTGCCCCCGAGGCCTCGCCGATCGACCACTCCACGGGGTGCAGCCGGTAGGCGCCGTTGGCGATGTGGGTGGTGCCGAGGTTCTTGTTCGCGGGCAGGAGGTTGGAGACGGTGGCGGGGATGAGCGCGCCGAGCGGGATCTGGAACGGGTAGGAGGGGATGTCGACGTAGGTACGGCCGTTGGCCGACGGGTGCAGGTCGATCCGGTAGTAGCCGATGCCCACACTGTCAGGGAAGACCTCGGAGCCGGCGCCGGGGCCGCGCATGTCGCGGCCGATGTGCGCCTCCGTGACCCGGAAGAGCGGCTCGATGCGCCGGGACTCCCGGATGTACGGCTCCTTCGCCAGCCCGTCAGAGGTGCCGAGCACGTCACCGCGCAGCAGCAGCTCCGGATAGCCGCGCCCGCCCCCGGCGCGCGGGGCCTCGGTCTGCATCCAGTGGATGAAGGACAGGGTCAGGTCGCGGGCCCCCCGCAACGCCCTCTCCCGGGTGGGCGCGTCCACGCCGAGCAGCGGCAGCTCCCAGTAGTCGGTCTGCGGCCAGTTGACCAGCGTGATGTCACCCCCGGTGTAGGTCTCGTCGAGCTGGGCGCTCGCCAGGATCCTGCGGTAGTGCCACAGGCTGCGGTCGTCGTGGCGGGCGGCCTCCAGCGGGTTGCGGAGGAAGAGGGGACGGTCACGATCGGCCAGCGTGATCGGGTGCACGTCGATCCAGGACAGCTGGGAGCCCGGCCACCGCTTGTCGACGGTGTCGCGCCAGTAGCGGTAGCCCTCCGGCTCGTCGATCACGTGCGACTCGCCGTGCCGGTACTCGACGGCCGCGCACCAGGTGATGGCCTGCTGGTCCATCGGGTCGGCTTCTAGGGGCGCGTGCAGCTCGCCGGTGTCGGCCTGCGACTCGGCGCCGATCACGTGCGGCAGACCGGCCAGCTCCAGCAGGTCTCCGAGTTCGGTCGCGTCGAGCACGAGCCTGCCTGCCAGCTCGCGCAGCTCGCCCGTGCGGCGGTCCCGTACGGTGACCGAGGTCACCCGGTCGCCGTCGCGGGCGGCGGCCACGGGGTCGTGCTCGCGCAGCACGTGCAGCTGGCCGTTCTCCACCCACGGCGCCAGCATGTCCTCCAGCACGGACGCGGCGACCCGGGGCTCGTGGCAGAGCGCCGAGACGAAGCCGCGGCCGGGGTTGAGCCGCGCGTCGGCGCGGGCCTGCAGGGTGAGGGGGTAGTGGCGGCGGTAGTGGTCGCGGACGCGCTCGCGCAGGTCGCGGTAGCCGGCCGAGACGAGGTCGCCCTCGATCCACGGATGTTCGTCCGGTGGCACGCCCTGGCTGGTGAGCTGCCCGCCGAGCCAGTCGCTCGTCTCGGTCAGGATCACGGTCCTGCCGAGGGTGAGCGCGGCCCTGGCTGCGGCGACACCGCCGAGACCGCCGCCGATGACCAGGATGTCTGCAGTGTGGTTCACGGAGCCCCGAATCGTGGTGATGGTGGAGAGAACGGGCGTTCAGCCCTTGATGCCGCCCTCGGACAGGCCCGCGATGAAGCTCCGCTGGTTCAGCAGGAACACCACCATGACGGGCAGGGTGACGAGGATGGTGGCGGCCATCAGCGCGCCGTATTTGACGTCGCCGGTGGAGGCGAAGGTCGTGATCGCCAGTTGTACGGTCTTGCTCCTGGCCGACATGGAGGTCACCAGCGGCCAGAGGAAGTCGTCCCAGACGCCGGTGAAGGAGAAGACGGCTACCAGGGCCAGCAGCGGCCGGGCCAGCGGGAGGTACACGTTGAAGAAGATGCGTAGCTCGCCGGCTCCGTCGATGCGGGCGGCCTCGCCGAACCCCCGATCAAGCCCGGCGAAGTACTGCCGGGACAGGAAGATGTTCATCGTGCCGACGAGATACGGCAGGAGCAATCCGCCCACCGAGTCGAGCAGGCCGCTTCCGCCCTGGCCCAGGATGTCGTTGCCACCGGCCAGCGGGAAGTTCTTGGCCATGAGGAAGAGCGGGATGAGGGTCACCGACACAGGGATCGCCACGGTGGAGATCAGGACGTAGAAGACGACCTTGCTACCGGGGAACGGCAGGTGGGCGAAGGCGTATCCGGCGATGACCGGCACGACGCAGTTCACGGCCACGGCCACGACGGTGACGATGGTCGAGTTGGCGAACGCCTGGCCGAGGTCGGCGGCCTGGACCGCGGTCCCGAAGTTGGCCAGCGTCGGGTCGTCGGGCACGAACCCGATGCCGTCGATGGCCTCGCCCTCCGGCGTGAACGCCAGCCTGAGCATCCACAGGAACGGCAGTAGCACGATGCCGGTGACCAGCGTCAGCAGGAGGACGCGGGGCCACGTCCGCGACGAGTTCATGCCTTCCTTCCCTGGCTGAACCTGATCGAGATGATCGACAACCCCGCGATGAAGGCGAACAGGACGAAGGCCATGGCCGACGCGCTGCCCATCTGGTTGTACTGGAACGCCTCGGTGTAGATCAGGTAGTTGACCGTGGTCGTGCTGCCGTACGGGCCGCCCTGGGTCAGGACGAAGATCTCGGGAAAGCCCTGGGCCAGGTAGATGATGTCCATCGCCAGCACGTACGTGAGCATGGGCCGCAGGCCGGGCAGGGTGACCGCCCGGAACTGCTGCCAGGCGTTCGCGCCGTCGACGCGGGCCGCCTCGTAGAGGTCGCGCGGCACGGTCTGCAGCCCCGCGAGCAGCAGCACCATGTTGCTGCCCAGCGCCTTCCACACGCGCATCGCCGAGGCCGCGTTGAGCGCGGCGTCCTCACTGACCAGCCAGCGCTGCTCGGGCAGGCCGAACATGCCGAACAGCTCGTTGACGACCCCGTTGTCGGAGTAGATCCACAGCCAGATCATGCTGACCGCGGTGAGCGAGACGATGTGCGGGACGTACATCGCGGTACGGAAGAAGCCGACGCCGCGGAAGGGACGGTTGCAGAGCATGGCCAGGCCGAGCGCGATGACGACGGTGAACGGCAGTACCTGCAGCACGTACCTGCCGGTGACGAGCAGGGCGCTCCCGAACTCGGGGTCGGCCAGCAACGTGCGGTAGTTGTCCAGGCCGATGAACTCGGGGCCTGACCTCTTGAGCGGGCTGTACTTGCTGAAGCTGAGGACGAGGCCGTACAGGACCGGCCCCAGCTGGAAGATCACCACATATAGGGCGGCGGGCAGCACGAACAGCACACCGAACAGGGCCGGGCGGCTCCGCAGCCAAGGCCGCGGAGCCCTCACAGCCGCTTTCGCGATGGCGGGCCGGTCAGGAGCTCGAAGCAATGATCTTGTCCATTTCCGCGGCTGCCTGCTTCAGGGCCTCGGCCGGGGGCGTCTTGCCGTGCAGCGCGCGCTCCAGGGCCTGGCCCATCGCGTCACGCATCTGCACCCAGCCGGGGACGTTCGGGTTGCCCTTGCCCGCGGGCAGGGACTCGACGGCCTTCTTCAGCTCCGGGGTCTTGGAGATGTAGCCGGAGCCGACGGCCGAGGCGCGGGCAGGCAGGACCCCGAGGGCCTCGGCGTAGGTGGTGCTGGTCTCGGACTGGAGCATGTTCGTGATGAAGGCCCAGGCCTGGTCCTTCTGGTCACTGTCCTTGTTGATCATCAGGCCGTTGGCGGCGCCGCCGAACGACTTCGCCTCGTGGCCCTCGACCGAGGGCGGCGCCATCAGGCGCAGGTCCCGGTCGGGAGCGGCGTCCTGGTACTTCTTGATGTCGCCCGAGCTGCTGAGCTGCATGGACGCGTCACCGGTCGCGATGGGCTGCTGCGCGTGGGGTGAGCCGCCCCATTCGGCGCCGAGTGTGTTGTCCACGGCCTTGTCGCCCTGGTAGAGGCCGGTCATGTACTCCAGTGCGGCGGTGGCCTCCGGCGAGGTGAGGGCCGACTTCTTGCCGTCGGGGGTGAGGAAGTCGCCGCCGAACGACCACAGTAGCGTGGCGTACGACTGCTGGATGGAGATCGGGTTGGTCGGCATGACCAGCCCGGCGCGGGTGATCTTCCCGCCCTCGCGCTTGGTGAGCTTGTCGGCCGCGGCCTTGACCTCCGCCCACGTCTTGGGCGGAGCGTCGGGGTCGAGCCCGGCCTCCTTGAAGTCCGCACCGCTGTAGACGATCATCCGCAGCGTCATGATCAGTGGCGCGATGTACTGCTTCCCGCCGACCAGGCCGCCGTCCAGCGCCGACTTGAGGTCCTCGCGGTCGGTCGCCGACAGCTTGGCGACGTACGGGGTCAGGTCCTCGATGCGATCGTTGGCCGCCAGGTCGGCGGCGGCGGCGACGCCGTGGCCGATCACGTCGGGCGCGGTGCCCGCCGCGAAGGCGGCGTTGAGCTTGGGCGACATGTCCGCCCAGTCAACGTAGGTGATCTCCACGTCCGTGCCGGTGGCCTTCTCGAACGCCGGCACGATGGTCTCGTTGACCAGCTTCATCTCCGCCTCGGCGTTGCCCGGGAACCACACGGTGAGCGGGCCGCCGCCGGCCTTGGTCTCGGATGGAGGTTCGCCGCCGCAGGCGGAGAGGGCCATGGCGGTCAGGCAGCCGACCAGGGCAGCCGACATCGATTTCTGGGCTGGTCTCATCGTGAGGTCCCTCGGGGTATCGCGGACAGATGAATAGGGGTGGAGGTCAAAGAGGGCGGGCCAGCGTGGCGCCCGGCTCGAAGCCGCAGGCCAGCCGCTCGTGGTGGGTGAGCTCGCGTCTGCCGTCCAGCACGTCGAGCAGGATCTCGACGGCGCGGGCCCCGATGGCGCGCAGCGGGACGGTGATGTGGGTCCAGGGATGCGCCGTGGAGCCGCCGACCGTGTCGAGGCCGACGACGGAGAGCCGCTCCGGGATGGGCACGCCCGCGGCGGCGCAGATCACCGCGAGCTCTTCCAGGTGCGTGGTGCTCTCGACCACGAGCACGGTCGCGCCCGAGGCGAGCACCCGGTCCAGCCAGGCGCGGTCGAGCGCGCCTTGGTCGGCGGAGATCTCCTCGACGATGGCCGTGCCGGTGGCGGCGCAGGCGGCGACGAACGCGTCGTGGCGCTCGATCCGCGGCTCGGCCCTGCTGCTCAGGCCCAGGTAGGCGGCGCGGCGATGGCCGTGCTCGTGGACGCTCATCACCACGTCGGTGACGGCGGTGCGGTAGTCGGCGGTGACGTACGGCATCAGCGTGGCGGCCTTCTCGCGCCGGCCGATGAAGACGAACGGGAAGCCCTCGGCCGCCAGCCGCGCCAGCTCGTCGTCGTGCTGGTCGAAGCCCAGGATGACCGCGCCGTCGGCGATGCGGAGCCGGTTCTGCCCCTCGCGGAAGATGCTCGGGTCGGCGCTGCCCTCCTGGTGCATCGAGGTGAACAGGACCAGGTCCTGCCCGGAGCGGACGGCCTGCCGCTCAATGCCGATCATGAACTCGTCGTAGTAGGACTCCTTGCTCGTGGGGAAGAGCCGCTCGTACGTGTGCACGCCGATCAGCCCGTTGCGCTGTTTGCGCAGAGCCCGCGCGGTGACGTTGGGGACGTAGCCGAGTTCTCTGATGGCCGCGAGGACCTTCTGCTCGGTCTCCTTGTTGATCCCGTGCTCGGCGGTCCTGCCGTTGAGCACGAGCGACACCGTGGTCTGCGACACTCCAGCAAGCTTGGCGATGTCACGCTGCCGGGGGGGTGGAGACATCGTGGATTCACCTTCTAATCCGAATTAGGTGGGATGCTAGGGGTGACTTCCTGCACTGTCAAGGACTCCGGGTATCCCCCCTTGCACTAATCAAGATCACCATCTTAGAAGCGGATCTAATTTGTATTAGATGCCTTGACATGAGGGATCGCCTCTCTCGACATTTGTCCGGTACGAGAGAAGGAGATCACCTTGAGCACAGGCCTGAACCGCCGCCGGTTCCTGGGCTTCTCGGCGGGCGGAGCGGCCGCCGTCATGCTGGGCACCGGCTGGTGGGACACCGCCTCGGCGGACACCCCCAAGCTCTCCGGCCACCCGTTCACCCTGGGCGTCGCCTCGGGCGACCCGGCTCACGACAGCGTGGTGTTATGGACCCGGCTGGCGGTCGACCCGCTGGCCGCCGACGGCAAGGGCGGGATGCCGGACGCGACCGTCCCGGTGCAGTACCAGGTGGCCGAGGACGAGAACTTCGCCGACGTCGTCAAGGCCAGCGTCGCCTTCGCCACCCCTGAGCTCGGCCACTCGGTCCACCCCGAGGTGCACGGCCTCCGGCCGCACCGCCACTACTGGTACCGCTTCCGGGTCGGCAACGAGATCTCGGCCGCCGGACGGACCAGGACCGCCCCCGCCCCCGGCAGCATGCCGGACGCCCTGCGCTTCGCCTACGCCTCCTGCGCGAACTGGGCCGCGGGCCACTACACCGCCTACGGCCATCTGGCCGACGAGGACCTCGACCTCGTCGTGCACCTGGGCGACTACATCTACGAGTTCGGCATCACGACCGCTCGCGGCATCCGGCTGCCCTCGCACTTCGCCACCGAGTGCGCCGACCTGACCCGCTACCGGCTCCAGTACTCCCTGTACAAGACCGACCCGAACCTCCAGCGCGCCCACGCCGCGTTCGCCTGGGTGAACACCTTCGACGACCACGAGGTCGAGGACGGCTACGCCGGCGACCGCTCGAAGCCGGACACCGAGCCCGACCAGGACCCCGCCGTCTTCCTGCGCCGCCGCGCGGAGGCGTATCAGGCCATGTACGAGAATCTGCCGCTGCGGCACACCCAGATGCCGGCCGGGCCCGACATCCGCATCCACCGCAGGATCTCCTACGGCTCCCTCGCCGAGTTCACCATGCTCGACACCCGCCAATACCGCTCCGACCAGCCGTGCGAGGGCTCCTCCACGACGTGCGACGGGCGCTTCGACCCGAACGCGACCATGCTCGGCGCGCCGCAGCGCGAATGGCTGTTGAACGGTCTCGCCACCTCGTCCTCCCGCTGGCAGATCATCGGCAACCAAGTTCCGATGGCCCAGACCGACCGCAACCCCGACCCCGCCGTGACCGAGGTCTGGGGCGACCCTTGGGACGGGTACGTGGTCGAGCGCGACGCCGTGCTCTCCACCGCCCCCGCCGACAACCTGGTCGTCATCACCGGCGACCGGCACAGCAACTACGTGATGGACCTCAAGACCAGCTACACCGACCCCGGCGCGCGCGTCGTCGGCACCGAGTTCGTCGGCACCTCCATCACCACCGGCGGCAACGGGGCCGACACCCTGCCCGTCGGCGACGGCTACCTGGTGGCCAACCCGCACATGCGGTTCTGCAACTTCCAGCGCGGCTACAGCCGGGTCACCGTAACCCCGGACCAGCTGAGCAACGACTTCCGGGTGGTGCCGTACGTCAACCAGCCCGGCGCTCCAGTCAGCACCAGAGCCACGTTCGTGGTCGAGAACGGAAATCCGGGGGCCCACATTGACACCGTTTGACCTGCTGATCCCGCTGCCGCTGCGGGCCGAGCGGCTGCCCGGGGCGTACGAGCTCGGCCCCGGCACCACGATCGGCGCGGACGGCGAGGCCCGCGAGTCCGCGTGGCTGCTGCACGACACGCTGGCGGGCGCCGACCTGCGCGCTCCGGTCGGGTCGGCGTCGCAGCCGTCGTCGATCACCCTCCGCGTGGACGGCTCCGGACCTCTGGAGGGCTACACGATCACCGTTACCGGCGACGGGGCGGAGCTGGTGGGCGGCACCGCTGACGGGCTGGCGCGGGCGGTGCAGACGTTCCGGCAGCTCCTGCCCGGCGCCACGCTGCGCAGCGCGGGCCCTGCCGCCCCGATCCGGATCGAGGGCTGCCGCGTCGAGGACGAGCCGCGCTTCTCCTGGCGCGGCGTGCACCTGGACGTGGCCCGGCACTTCATGCCCAAGTCGTTCGTGCTCAAGCTGATCGACCTCGCGGCGCTGCACCGGCTGAACGTCGTCCACCTGCACCTGACCGACGACCAGGGCTGGCGGTTCGAGGTGCCGGGACGCCCCCGGCTCACCGAGGTCGCCGCCTGGCGGCCGGAGACCCTCTCCGACGGGACGCCGCACGGCGGCTACTACACGCTCGACGACCTGCGGGAGATCGTGGCGTACGCGGCCCGGCGGCACATCACGGTGGTGCCGGAGGTGGACCTGCCCGGCCACATGCAGGCGGCCCTGGCCGCCTACCCAGAGCTCGGCAACACCGGTCGGCCGATCGAGGTCATGCGCGAATGGGGCATCTCCGAGCACGTCCTCGCCCCCGGCAAGGAGGCGCTCGCGTTCACCCGCGAGGTGATCGACGTGCTGCTCGACGTCTTCCCTGGGCCGTGGGTGCACCTGGGCGGCGACGAGTGCCCGCGTACGGAGTGGCGCGAGAGCGGCGCCGCCGCCGCGCTCGGGCTCGGCTCCGCCGACGAGATCCAGAGCTGGTTCATGCGCGAGCTGCACTCCTACGTGACCGGCCGCGGCCGTAAGGTCGTGGGCTGGGACGAGGTCATCGCCGACGGCGGCATGCCGGCCGACACCCTCGTCATGGTCTGGCAGGACGCCGGCATCGCCGTCGAGGCGACGCGGGCCGGGCACGACGTCGTGATGTGCCCGAAAACGGTCGCCTACTTCGACCACTACCAGTCGGACGACCCCGCCGAGCCGCCGGCCCACGGCGGGCTGACCACGGTCGAGGACGTCGCCGCCTGGGAGCCCGTACCGGCGGGCGCGCTGCCCGGCAAGGTGCACGGGGTGCAGGGCCAGCTGTGGACGGAGCACCTGCCGACGCCGCAGGCCGTGGAGTACATGGCGTTCCCGCGGCTCAGCGCGCTGGCCGAGGCGGGCTGGACGGCGCCGGAACGGCGCGACGCGGGCGACCTGCTGCGGCGGCTCCGCGGCCACGGGGCCAGGCTCGACGCGCTCGGCGTCAACCACCGGCCGCTCGAAGGCCCGCTGCCGTGGCAGCGCCGGCCTCGCGCGGCGGGCGCGGGAGCGCGGCGGCCTGCCGCCGGATGACGCCGCCGGGGCCGGTGGCGCGCCGGCCTCGCGCGGTGAACGTCGGGGCGCCCAAGCTTCATGCCGTGGACGTCGAGGCGCCCCGACCCCTTCGGCTGTCAGGGGACGGCCAGGCGGCAGACGACGCTGTCGTCGGCGAACAGGTCGAGCGAGCGCAGCAGCGTGTGGGCCATCGCGCGATGGCCGTACAGGTTGGGGTGGCAGCCCTGGGAGATCCAGGCTTCCATGATCCCGCGCTCCGCGGCCTCCCGCCAGACGGCGGCGTGGTCCACCAGCGTCAGCCCGCGCTCCGCGGCGATCTCCCTGATCACGGTGGTGTAGGCGGGCAGGTGCGGCAGGACGTGCGCGGACGCGGTGGGCATGCTCCCGTTGGGCGTCTGCGCGACGAACACCGGCTCCCCGCAACGGTCGACGACCTCCTGGTAGCGCGCCCGGAACGGCTCGACCCCCGCCGCCTCGTTGCGCGTGTCGTTGAAACCGACGCCCACGACCACCACGTCAGGGCGGAACCGCAGCACCCGGTGCTCGAGGTCGCCGGCGACGTCGTCGATCGTGGAGCCGCCGACGGCGGTGTTGACGATGACGTCCCTGTCCCGCCGCAGCTCCCAGCGGATGCGCTCGGCGAAGAGCTGGGTGTAGTCGCGGTGACCGTGTAGGTGCCGCACGCCCGCGGTGACGCTGTCGCCGGTGAAGAGCCAGGTGATGGGGGTTTCCCGGGACAACATTTCCGTCCAAAAAGTCATGCGAAGATCATACCGATTTATACCCATGTATGGTTATATGCGAATATCGGCGGCGAGGTTCTTTCCCAGCCCAAAGGAACGCCGGCCAAGGGAGCGCCAGCTCCAGCCTCCCAGTGAACCGGCCACCACCCTGGTCGGCGAGCCACTGAATCCGCGCCACCTGCTCCCCGTCCCTGACGTGCACGTGCACGGTGTGATCCCGAGACAACGCCTGCTGGTAGAGATCCCGCGAATTAACCGAGCGCGTGAGAAAGGCGTATTTCTCCGAGACGCCCTCCAGGGCCGCCTCAGGAACCGCGAGCCACGCACCCAGATCCCACCGGACAGCGGCAGGCTCGGCCCCCAGAGCCGCGACGAACGGCTCCACGCGATCCAGCGGACGGCACCAGTCGAACACCCGGATCGGCAGGCAATCCGCAAGATCATCACCGGCCTCGGCCGAACCGTGCTCCTTCCCCGCCACCGACCACCACTCGAGGCCCGGCAGCACTGCGCCTGCCGAAAATTTCATCCATGCTGGTCAAGCGGCATGTGAGTACTCGTGGAGGACGCCGCCGAGCCGGTCTCGTCGGCGTATGTTCAGGTCGATGATTCGCCCCGGGTCTGTGATCGGGTTCGAGGTGGGACGCAGCGGGGCTGCTTGGTTTAGAGTGCGTTCCGCGAGCTGATGTCCCTTTCGTCGTTGGGGTTGGGTTAGGCCTGCTGGTCGGAGACCCGCCGTTCGGACTATGGGCGCGGCTGG
>NZ_JBFAMX010000059.1:0-33653 GCF_040659615.1 Nonomuraea sp. NPDC049784 | reverse complement strand
CCGGCCGCGCAGGCCAGCGGGTTACCGGACAGCGTCCCCGCCTGGTAGACCGGCCCCTCGGGCGCGAGCTGGGCCATGACATCGGCCCGTCCCCCGAAGGCCGCGGCGGGCAGGCCACCGCCCATGACCTTCCCGAACGTCATCAGGTCGGCGTCCACCGGGTCCAGGCCGTACCAGCCCGCGGACGAGACGCGGAAGCCCGTCAGCACCTCGTCGACGATGAGCAGCGCGCCGTTGGCCGTGCACAGCTCGCGCAGCCGCGCGTTGAAGCCTTCCTTCGGCGGGACGATCCCCATGTTCGCGGGGCAGGCCTCGGTGATCACACACGCGACCTCCACCTCCGCGAAGGCCGCCTCGACGGCCTCGATGGAGTTGTACGGCAGCACGATCGTGTCCACCGCCGACGCTCCCGTCACGCCCGGCGTGTCGGGCAGCCCGAACGTCGCCACCCCGGACCCGGCCGAGGCCAGCAGCGCGTCGACGTGCCCGTGGTAGCACCCCGCGAACTTGATCACCTTGGAGCGCCCGGTGAACCCCCTGGCCAGGCGCACAGCGCTCATCGTCGCCTCGGTGCCCGAGCTGACCAGCCGTACCTTCTCCACCGGCGCCACCCTGGCGACGATCTCCTCGGCCAGCTCCACTTCACCGGGCGTGGCGGTGCCGTACGAGAACCCGTTGGCGACCGCCCCGGACACGGCCTCGACGACCGCGGGGTGTCGATGCCCGAGGATCATGGGGCCCCAGGAGCACACCAGATCGACGTACCGGTTGCCGTCCACATCGGTGATGTAGGGCCCCTGGCCGGAGACCATGAAGCGCGGCGTCCCACCGACCGCGCCGAACGCGCGCACCGGGGAGTTGACGCCTCCGGGCACGATCTGGCGGGCGCGGGCGAACAGGTCCTCGGAGTTCTGTGTACGGCTCACCCGACCCAGGTTAGCCGGATCAGCCGCCGGTCCTCGGAGCGGGCGCATCGGGAGCTATAGTGATGATGTATGTAATCTTTAGTGGTTACCAACATCAGGAGGAAACGTGTCAGTCACTCAGATCGACATTGACGACGACGCCCTCAAAGAGGCCATGCGCATGATGGGAACGACGACCAAGAAGGAGACCGTCAACCTCGCCCTTCGGGAGTACGTCGCACGGGTCAAGCGGATCGAGGCGCTGGAGAAGCTGGCGGCCCGTGCCCAGCGCGGCGAGTTCGACGAGGTGTCCGCCGCGCGCCAGGCAGCCAAAGCAGCTTGGAAACAGGCCATCTCCTGATGACCTACCTCATCGACGCCTCCGCGCTGTGGTATCTCCTGCGGAACACCGAAGTGCTCGAGACGTGGGGTGAGCGGATCACCGCGCAACCGCTGCGGATCTACGAGCCGACAAGGACGGAATTCCTCTATTCGGCCACAGGCCCTGCTCACAGGGACGAACTGGAAGACGAACTCAACACCCTTTGCGAACTCGTGCCCGTCCCCAAATCCGCCTGGCGATGGGTGGAGAACGCACAGTACAAGCTGACGCAGCGGGGACAGCACCGTTCTGCCGGAGTGGTCGATCTACTGCTGTGCGCCACGGCCGTCCACCACGGACTCACGGTGCTGCACGTTGACGACGACTTCGCCACAGTGGCGAAGGTCATGACAGAGGTGGACCAGCGCGACATCCGCCGGTTCTGACCTCAGTCGGCCAGCCACTCCAGGATGCGCAGCGGGTCGGGCAGCGGCCGGCCGTTCGGCGGGCGGAGCCAGGAGACGGGTTGGCCGGTGGGCAGGGTGGACGGCGGCGCGAGGACGTAGCTGTCGCGGCAGTGCCACCGCAACCCGGGCGTGTCGTCAATCGTCGCCGGATCGCAGTCGAGGTGGCACGACCACCACTCGTCCTCGTCCTCGGGATTGCCGCGCGTGGCCACGTAAAACAAGACCCGGTCGCCGTTGGCGGCGACCGGGCCGGGGTCCGCTCCCGCGTTGTCGATCCGGGTGAGGGCCGACAGGCCGAGGGCGAGCGGTACGTCGAAGATGTCGAATACGCGACCAGTGGGCAGAATCACATTGGCCTCGGGCTCTGCCCGCCACCAGCGCGTCAGCTGGGCGGTGTCCGTCGTGGCCTGCATGTGCCAGGCAGGCGAGAGCGGATGCGCGCCAGGGTCGGGACAGCCGAGGCGGTCACAGGAACAGGCACGCGACCCGTGTCGCAGCGGGTAGGCGCCCGGCACGACGGGCCAGCCCATGGCGGCGTATTCGAGCACGGCGCCGATGCGTGTCGGCCGCGCCCGCTTTCTGGTACGCCGAGCCAGTGGTACCCCCACCATGGTGTCTCCCGTCGAGTCCAGCGCCTGAGGAGGTCCCGGCTCCGGGGGCAGCAGCACTCACCACGCGGGACACACCAGCACTTGTTATCGCACTCTAACGCACACGCCTCACGAGTCGACGGGAAACCCCAAGGTTAGAGACGTCGTGCCACTTCCGTTGCCCAGTACGTGAGGATCAGATCGGCCCCGGCGCGCTTGATCGCCACCAGCGATTCCATGATCATCCGATCCCGCTCGACCCAGCCGTTGGCCGCGGCTGCCTCGATCATGGCGTACTCGCCGCTCACCTGGTACGCCGCCACCGGCACGTCCACCTCGTCGCGGACGCGGGTGATGACGTCGAGGTAGGCCAGCGCGGGCTTGACCATGACGGCGTCGGCGCCCTCGGCGAGGTCGAGCCGGACCTCGCGCAACGCCTCGTCCAGCGGCCCCGCGGGGTCCTGCTGGTGGGTGCTGCGGTCGCCGAACTGCGGCGCGCACTCGGCGGCGTCTCGGAAGGGCCCGAAAAAGGCGGAGGCATATTTGGCCGAATAGGCCAAAATCGGGATATTTCCGTAACCGGCCCCGTCCAGAGCCGACCGGATCGCCCCGACCTGGCCGTCCATCATCCCGCTCGGCGCCACCATCTGCGACCCGGCGGCGGCCTGGGCCACCGCGATCGAGGCGTACCGCTCCAGCGTGGCGTCGTTGTCCACGTCGCCGGACGGGGTGAGGATCCCGCAGTGCCCGTTGTCGGTGAACTCGTCGAGGCACGTGTCGGCCATGACCACGATCGCGTCGCCGACCTCGGCGTTCACGTCACGGAGCGCCACCTGCAGGATCCCGTCGGGATCGTCGGCGGCCGAGCCCCTGGCGTCCTTCACCGCGGGGATGCCGAACAGTATGAGCCCGCCCACGCCCGCTTCCGCCGCCTCGCGAGCGGCCTTGCGCAGCGAGTCGCGAGTGTGCTGGAAGACGCCCGGCATCGAGGCCACGGGCTGCGGCTCGGCGAGGCCTTCCTTGATGAACAGGGGAAGGATCAGATCGGCGGCGTGCAGCCTGGTGCCCGCCACCATCCGCCGCAGGGCGGGGCTGCGCCGCAGCCGCCGAGGCCGGGCGATGGGGTATTCAGCGCTCATTTGCCTCTCCTTCTGGCGCCCCGGCGGTTCTGTGAGGGCTTGCGCGGGGTGTCGCCCGCCGCCATGGCCGCTTGGCGCTGCTTGGTTCCGTACTCGGCCACCGCGGCCGCCAGCGCGGACGCGGACGGCTTGTCGGCCATGACGTCCACGCGGAGCCCGAACTCCTCGGCCGTCTTGGCGGTCTGCGGACCGATGACCGCGATCACGGTCACGTTGTGCGGCTTGCCCGCGATGCCCACGAGGTTGCGCACGGTGGACGACGACGTGAAGAGCACGGCGTCGAAGCCGCCACCCTTGATCGCCTCGCGGATGGGCGCGGGCGGCGGCGCGGCCCGCACGGTGCGGTACGCGGTGACGTCGTCGCACTCCCAGCCCAGCTCGGTGAGCCCGGCCACCAGGGTGTCCGTGGAGATGTCGGCCCGTGGCAGCAGCACGCGGTTGATCGGGTCGAGCATCGAGTCGTACGGCGGCCACTCGGCCACCAGCCCCTCGGAGGACTGCTCCCCCGACGGCAGCAGGTCGGGCTTGACCCCGAACTCGACCAGGGCCCGCGCGGTCGCGTCGCCCACGGCCGCCACCTTGAGCCCGGCGAAGGCCCGCGCGTCGAGCCCGTATTCCTCGAACTTCTCGCGCACGGCCTTGACGGCATTGGCGCTGGTGAAGGCCACCCACTCGTAGCGGCCCGTGACGAGCCCCTTGATGGCGCGGTCCATTTGCTGCGGCGTGCGGGGCGGCTCGACCGAGATGGTCGGCACCTCCTCGGGCACCGCGCCGTACGCGACGAGCTGCTCGGACAGGCTGCGGGACTGCTCCTTCGTGCGGGGCACCAGCACCCGCCACCCGAACAGCGGCTTGGTCTCGAACCACGACAGCTTGTCACGCAGCCCCACGGCCTCGCCGACCACGATGAGCGCCGGCTCGGTGAACCCGGCGTGCTTGAGGTCGGCCTGGAGCCGGCCGAGCGAGGACACCACGGTGTACTGCTCGGTGGTGGTGCCGCCGCTGCTGACCGCGACGGGCGTGGTGTCGGGCTTGCCGCCCGCGATGAGGGCCTTGCCGATGACCACGGCGTCGGAGATGCCGTTGTAGATCACCAGCGTGCCGCGGCAGGCGGCGTGGACGGACCAGTCCTGCTCCTGCGCGGCGTCCACGACGCGGAACTCGGGCACGGAGGTCGCCGGGGGGATGCCCGCGTACGTGAGCACGGCGGTCGCGGGCGGCACGCCGGGCACGATCTCGAAGTCCACCTCCGCCGCGGTGCAGGCCGCGACCTCCTCGGTGATCGAGGAGAACAGCATGGGGTCGCCCTCGCACAGGCGCACCACGAGCTGCCCGCGCTTGGCGCGTTTGACCAGGTCGTTCTCGATGACCTCGACGTCTTCGCGGCAGTGGCGCAGCAGCGGGCGGTACGTTTCGTCGCCGAGCACCACGGCGTCGGCCTTGGAGAGCAACTCGGCGGCACGGAGCGTGAGCAGGTTGGGATCGCCGGGTCCCGCGCCCACGAACGCGACGAAACCGGAGGTTGGACTATCGGAGCTCAATGGGAATGCTCCCCCATCAATCTGTCGGCTCCTTCGGCGATCATCTCGGCTGCCAGGCGGCGGCCCAGGTTTACAGCCTCCGAAGGAGAGCCGGCGGCGGACTTGCGGACCGCCTCGCGGCCGTCGATGGAGACGACCACGGCGGTCAGGTTCAGAGTGTGCCCGTCATCGACCGCGAAAGCACCCACCGGAGCAGAGCAGCCAGCCTCGAGAGCCGACAGCACCGCTCGCTCGGCGGTCACCGCGGAGCGCGTGCGCGGGTCGTCGAGCACACTCAAGAACTCGATGAGATCGGTCCTGTCGGACCTGCACTCCACGGCCAGCGCACCCTGACCGGGAGCGGGCAGCAACTCCTCCACCTCGAAGATCTGCGCGATGTCGGCGTCACGGCCGATCCTGGTCAGGCCGGCCGAGGCCAGCACGACCGCGTCGAGCTCACCTGAGGTTACCTTGCCGATACGGGTGTCGGCGTTGCCGCGGATCGGAACGTACTCCAGGTCGGGGCGGAGCGCGCTGAGCATGGCGATCCTGCGCGGCGAGCCGGTGCCGACCCTGGCGCCCGGCGCCAGGTCGGCGAACTTGCGCGGGCCGACCAGCGCGTCGCGGTGGTCGTGACGAGCGGGGATGGCGGCCAGCGTGAACTGGGGGTCCTGCGTGGTCGGCAGATCCTTCAGCGAGTGAACGGCGAAGTCGATCTCGTCCTCGATGAGCTTGTCGCGCAGCGCGTTGACGAAGACGCCCGTGCCGCCGAGCTGTGCGAGGTGGGCCTTGGTGACGTCACCGAACGTCGTGACGCCGACCAGTTCGACCGCGCGTCCGGTGAGCCGGGTGTAGGCGTCGGCCACCATCTGCGACTGCGTGGTCGCCATCAGACTGCGGCGGGTCCCCAGCCGCAGAGCCCCCGACGTCACAGCTCCACCTCACTCACGGCCTCGGGCATCTTGGGATCGAGATTGAACAGCTCACGCAGCGCTTCCGCATAATGATCGCCTCCGGGGCAGGTGGCGAGCTGCTTGACACGCACAGTGGGCTCGTGAAGCAGTTTGTCAACGACCCGCTGCACGGTCATGGCGACCTCGTCCCGCGCCCGCTCGTCGAGGTTCGGCACGCGCATGAGGAGGCGCCCGAGTTCCGACTCGACCACGCTCGCCGCCTTGGTGCGCAGCGCCACCACGGTCGGGGTGACCTTGGCGGCCCGCTCGGCGTTGAGGTACGCGCGCAGCTCCTCGGCGACGAGCCCGCGTACGGAGGCCACGGAGTCGCCCTCGCGGGAGCCGATGCCGGACTCCTTGATCGTCTCCAGGTCCACCAGCGTGACGCCGGGCACGGCGCGCACGGCCGGGTCGATGTCGTGGGGAAGCGCCAGGTCCAGGAGGAACGCGGGCCCGTTCAGCATGTCGGGGGTGATGATGTGGCGACCGGCGCCGGTGCAGGTGATGACGATGTCGGCGTCGGGGAGTTCGTCGGCCACCGCGGAGAAGGTCACGGCCCTGCCGCCGACCGACTCGGCGAGCCGGGCGCCGCGCTCGAACGTACGGTTGGCCACCACGATGTCAGTGACCCCGGCGCGCGCCAGCGTGGCGGCGGCCAGCGAGCTCATGGAGCCCGCCCCCACCACCAGCGCCCGCCGGCCGGGCAGGTCGCCCGCCAGGGCCAGGCCGGCGGAGACGAGGGAGGCGCCGGCCTTGTCGATGCCGGTCTCGTGGTGCGCCCGCTTGCCGACCCGCAGCGCCTGCTGGACCAGCTCGTTGAGGGTGGCGCCGACAGTGCCGTGGCGCTGCGCCAGCTTGAGCGCCTGGCGGACCTGGCCGAGGATCTGGCCCTCGCCCACGACCATGGAGTCGAGCCCGCACACCACGGAGAACAGGTGCTCGACCGCCCGCTCCTCGTAGTGCACGTAGAGGTGCGGCGTCAGCTCCTCGACCGGGACGCCCGAGTGGACGCCCAGCAGGCCGGTGACGGCGGTCACGGCGGCGTGGAAGCGGTCGACCGTGACGTAGACCTCGACCCTGTTGCAGGTCGAGACCACCATGGCCTCCGCGACGCAGGGATCCTGCTGCACGTCGTGCAGCAGCTTGGCGAGCGCGTCACCCGTCACCGACACGCGCTCCAGCAGTGCCACCGGAGCGGTCCGGTGGCTGAGTCCGATAGCCAGAACACTCATTGACTGTCCATCGCCATGAGTGGCCCCCCAGCCTTGCGTTGCTCGTGGAACGCGAGAATCTGCAGTTCGATTGATAGGTCGACCTTACGGACATCGACGCCTTCCGGCACAGAAAGCACAACCGGGGCGAAGTTTAGGATGCTGGTCACGCCCACGGAAATCACGCGATCGCACACTTCCTGCGCCGCTGCCGCCGGTGTCGCCAGAACCACGATCGAGACTCCACGCCGCTTGATGACGGCTTCCAGTTCGTCGATGTGTTCAACATTCAACCCCGCGATGGTGTCGCCCACTACTTCGGGGTCGGCGTCCACAAGGGCCGCGACCCGGAAGCCTCGGGAGACGAAACCGCCGTAGTTGGCCAGCGCGCGGCCGAGGTTACCGACCCCGACGATCGCGACCGCCCAGTCTTGCGTCAGGCCGAGCTCACGGGAGATCTGGTAGACGAGGTACTCGACGTCATAGCCTACGCCTCGCGTGCCGTATGAGCCCAGATGTGACAGATCCTTGCGCAATTTGGCGGAATTGACCCCGGCCGCCACGGCCAGGTCCTCGGAACTGACGGTCGCGACGCCCCGCTCGGCCATCCCGTGCAGCGCCCTGAGGTACAACGGAAGCCTGGCGACCGTCGCCTCGGGGATGCCGCGGTCACGGGATTGGGACGGGCTCTTCACGTGCCGGAGCTCCAGGGGACGGGCGGCTTGGGGACCGCGTGAACGGAATCGAACCGTCTTTCAGGTTAATCCCTTTGTGAACCGATGCACAAAGTCGTAGGGGGAGTAGGGGCAATACCAGGGGTACCGTGGGCGTATGCATCGCATCACCTTGCTCGGCAAGCCCGGCTGTCACCTGTGTGAGGACGCGCGCGCGGTCATCGCCAGGGTGGCGGGCGAGCTCGGTGTGCCCTGGGAGGAGGTCAGCATCGAGTCCTCCGAGGAGCTCCAGGAGAAGTACTGGGAGATGATCCCGGTCACACTGATCGACGGGGTGCAGCACGACTTCTGGCGGGTGGACGAGGCTCGGCTGAGGGCGGCCCTCAGTACATAGCCGTCGGCAGCGGCACCACCTTCGCGGCGTTGACGTTGAGCTCGATGACGTTGGTGGCCAGCACCATCGACTGCCGCTCGTTGACGAACCTCTCGACGTGCGGCTGGCGCTGGTGGTCGCGGTAGGCGACCTCGTCGCGGTAGAGCTCGTAGACGATGCGCTGCAGGGGGGCCGACTTGACCGCGTGGCAGGCGTACACGAGGGTGTCGGGCTCGCCGCGGCGCACGGCCTCGACGGTCGCCTCGGCCAGCCGGTCGAACGCCTCTCCGGCGCCGTCCATGAGCGTGAAGACGGTGAGCAGGCCGTAGATGCTCGGCGAGGGCTTGCTGGAGGCCGGCTGCTGCTGCGCCGCGGGCGAGAGCATCTCGGCGCCCGGGTAGACCGCCCCCGTCCCCGGCATGGCGTAGTCGGGGCGCTGGACCGGCGCCTGTCCCATGGGCGGCGCGCCGTTCATGATGTAGCCGGTCGCGGGCCCTGAGTCGGGCTGCGGCGCCATGCGCGCGGCGTAGTCGACCTCCTGGTCGCCCGCGCGGTATTCGGCCACCAGGTCGCCCAGCCCCGACGGCCGGCGCGGCGGCGAGGGAGGCAGGCCGGGGGCGCCGGGCACGGGCTCGGGCATGCCCCTGTGGCCCGGCTGAGGCTGCATGGGCCCCTGGTCGGGGCGCACAGGCCCTTGGTCGCGATGCATGGGACGCTCCTCGTGGTGCTGCGCACGCTCGTCGCGGCGCTGAGAGCGATCGTCCCGGCGTGGGGACCTCTCGTCGTGGTCGGGACCGAAGTCGTCCTCGTCGTCGTCCTCGTACGGCGCCAGAGGCCGCAGCACGGTGTACCAGACGGCCGCCCCGGCGACGACGAGCAGCGCGGTGGTGAACAGCGCGGCCACCGTGAACCTCATCGCGCCCACGAGCGCCAGCCCCGAGGGGACGATGACCAGGGCCGCGTGCATGTTGTCGGTGTCGTACTCGTCGCCCTGGCGCCACTTGAACCCGGCGACCGCGAGCATGGCCAGCATGACCACCACGGCGATGGCGTGCACGCCGATCAGCAGGTAGTTCGGGAAGATCCCCCAGAAGTTCGAGCCCGCCGGCAGTACCTTGCCCGTCACCTCGGCCTTGAGCGGGTCGAAGATCATGATCGTGCCGGCGACGATGGTCAGCGCGATGCCGAACAGCCATGCGAGGAACCTCGGCGGCACCTTCTCCGCCAGCAGCTGGATCAGGCCGACCGCCAGCCAGAGCGGCACCAGCATCGACCCCGTCACCTGGTAGAGACGGAACGTCACGGCGCCGAACCCGAAGATGTAGCCGATGCCGATCACACCGAGTGAAAGGCACAGCGCCACGACTGCAACGGTCCAGGCGATCAACCACCCCTCGGACTCGTCGCGAAGCCGTTGGATCAGGGCGCCGGCGGCGACCGCGGCCATGAGCGCACCGGCGAAAGCTATGACAGCAACGAGGATCTCCATGGTGACTCCAATGCTGCCGGACTATGCCTCCCAGCCGGTAGCCGAAGAGGGAAGGGGTCGGATGACACCGTATCCGGCGATTACGCCTAGTCATGCCAGCAAGCTGTGGATTGTGGAATTTCCGGTTGATTTCTAGAGTGTTCGAGCACGCCGCACCCCTTACCCCTAGGGATACCGGATGCCTGACTCGTCACCGTTCGCCGGGCTGCTTGCGCCAGCGGTCGCTGTGCCTGCCCGGACGGGCGAGCCCGCCGTGCGCGAAGAAGTGCCCGACGACGTCCGCCTGCTGGTGCTGGATGCCAAGAGTGGATCCACGGATTCCTTTGGCACGCTCTATGACCGGTATGTGGACCTCGTCTACCGCTACATCTACTTCCGGGTGGGGTCACACCAATTAGCCGAGGACCTCACCAGCGAGACCTTCCTGCGCGCGCTGCGCAGGATCGGCGACTTCACGTGGCAGGGGCGCGACTTCGGCGCTTGGCTCGTGACCATCGCGAGGAACTTAGTCACCGACCACTTCAAGTCGGGGCGCTACCGGCTGGAGATCCCGACGGGCGAGATCATCGACGTGCCGCTCGACGGTTCGCACATTCCCGAGAACGCCGTGGTGAACGCCATCATCAATGACCGGGTGCTGCGTGCCGTACGAGATCTCAATCCCGAACAGCAGGAATGCGTGGTCCTGCGCTTCCTTCACGGCCTCTCGCTCGCGGAAACCGCGCTGATCATGGGGAAGAAGAGTGGAGCGATCAAAGCGCTGCAGTTCCGCGCCATTCGGGCGCTCGCCAGGGCACTCAAGCACGACCTGGCGTAACCTCCCCCATCCGCGCGTCGTTAGTCAGATGTCACTACCGGAGCCGTCAGGGGGCTGTCATGGGTAGGGCGCGCAGTCGGCGGGAGCGCGTGCTCGAGCACCTCACGGAGCTGCGCGACCTGCCTCTCGGCGGCGCCCCGGAGCCCGCCTTCCGCGAGCGCCTGCGGGCGCAGCTGGTTTCCGGCGTGCTCCTCGCCGAGGAGCCGGAGGCCGGGAAGCACACGCATCGCCGCCCGGCGCGCCGCCGGCCGCTGCTGTCGCAGCTGGCCACGTTAGGGCTGGCGGCGGCCATGATGGTCTCCGCCTTCGCCACGTACCAGTCGGTGCCGGGAGACTCCCTCTACCCGCTCAAGCGCGCGGCGGAGAGCACGCTCGTACGTCTCAGCAGCGACGACGCCGAACGCGGGGCGCGCGAGCTCGACTCGGCCCAGGCCCGGGCCAGGGAGGTCGCCAGCCTGCTCGGCTCGTCCGATGGCGGCCCGCTGGTCGACAAGACGCTGAAGGACATGGAGGAGTCCACGCGCGCGGGCATCAGCCGCCTCGAGCGGGCGGAGCCGCGCTCGAGGAAGATCGAGAGCTTCGCGCGGGACCAGAAGAAGGTGGTCGGGCCTATGCTCAAGCAGCTCGACGACTCCCAGCTGGCCCAAGCAGAGGGATACCTTGACTACATCAACGGTCTGGCCGCGCCTGAGTAGGAAAGTAAGCTGAGGCCCTATGTGGCGGCTATTTCGACGACACCAGGTGGAGCCAGAGGCCGCCGGCGAGGCCGCGGCGCAGGCGGCGGCCACCGTCGCCCCTGTCGAGCCGGACCTCCAGGCGGCGGCCTTCTTCGACGTCGACAACACGATGATGCGCGGGGCCTCGATCTACCACTTCGCCAGGGGGCTGGCCACGCGTGGCATGTTCACGACCTCCGACCTGCTGAAGTTCGCCGTCGGGCAGGCGGTGTTCAGGCTGCGCGGCAACGAGAACCCCGAGCACATCGCGGTGGCCAGGGAGACGGCGCTGGCGTTCGTCGCGGGGGCCAAGGTCGATGACGTCGTGCGCCTCGGCGAGGAGATCTACGACGAGGTCATGGCCGACCGCATCTGGGGCGGCACCAGAGCGCTCGCCCAGAGCCACCTGGACGCGGGCCAGCGCGTCTGGCTCGTGACCGCCACGCCCGTGGAGCTGGCCCGCGTCATCGCGCAACGGCTCGGCCTGACGGGCGCGCTCGGGACGGTCGCGGAGACCAACGACGGGGTCTACACGGGGCGGCTGGTGGGCGACCTGCTGCACGGGCCGGCCAAGGCGGAGGCGGTGCGCGCGCTGGCCCGCCGCGAGGGGCTCGACCTGACCCGCTGCACGGCCTACAGCGACTCGGCCAACGACCTGCCCATGCTCTCGCTGGTGGGATCGGCGGTGGCCATCAACCCGGACAGCGAGCTGCGGGAGCACGCCAGGAAGCACGAGTGGCCGATCAAGGACTTCCGCACCGGCCGCAAGGCCACCCTGACCGCCCTGCCCATCGCCGCCGCCGCCGGCGCCGTAGCGGGCGGCGTCGCGGCGGGCATCGCCCTCCGCCGCCACTACCGGCGCATCTAGCTGCTCTCCTTTCCATCTTGTACGGCTGCGCACGGCCGGCCCACCCACCGCACAGGGCCGGGCTCTGTCCAGGGAGACGGTCGTGTGGTGTGCGGGGCCGGGCGCCGTTACGACGAGCCGTTACCCGAGCCGTTTGAACAGCTGCCCGGCTTCCGGCTCCTTCCACTGCAACCGGTTCCGGTCCTCCGGATACGGCTCCCATGGCACTGTCGTCAGGTCCACCTTGGTGCGGGACAGCTCAGTGGCCAGCTCGTACATGGATTCCAGGCTCAAATCGGTCTTGACCGACTTGCGGACCTCGCCCAGGAAGGACTTGAGCCGGTCAGGCGAGGACATCCCCGACCGGACCTTCTTCAGCATCGACATCACGAGCACCTGCTGCCGCTTGATCCGCGCGACGTCGGACCCGTCGCCGTAATGCCTCAGCCGGACATACCCGAGCGCCGCCTCCCCGTTGAGCAGCTGCTTGCCCGCGGGCAGCTTGAGCTTGGACGCCTTGTCGTCCACCGCCGTGGGCAGCGTGACCTCCACGCCCCCGAGCGCGTCGACCATGCCCTTGAAGCCGGCGAAGTCCACCTCGACCGAGTGCTGGATCCGCAGCCCGGTCAGGGACTCCAGGGTCCGCTTGAGGCAGTCGGCCCCGCCGGTGTCGTACGCCGAGTTGATCATGCCGGTACTGGCGGGCGACGAGCCGCAGCGTGGGATCGCGACCATGGAGTCACGCGGGATGCTCACCGCCGTGGCCCGGCCGCGGTCGGCGGGGACGTGGACGATCATGATGGTGTCGGAGCGCTTCCCCACTCCTTGCCTGGCCTGCACGGGCCCGTACTTGGCGTTCCCGGCCCCCTCCCGGGTGTCCGAGCCGATCACCAGGACGTTCCTGGTCCCGCTCATGTCCACGGTCCGGCCCCCCGCGGGCGGTGCGGCAGTGTGGCGGTCGGCGATCAGGACGGTGGGCACGGCGACCGCGGCGGCCGTGGCCACGGCGACCAGCCCGGCCGTCCACCAGCCCGCCCAACGGCGCCGGGGACGGTCACGCAGCAGGCGCTCGCGCTGGCGGACGAGCGTCGCGGGCGGCTCGTGCCCCAGCTCCCCTCCGAGGTCCCGGAGCAGCTTCAGGTCGTCCATCGTCACTCCTCCTCCATGGGGTTGGTGTCGCCGAGCGCGGCCCGCACCTTCCGCCTGCCCCTGTTGAGGCGGGAGCGCACGGTTCCGACGGGGATGCCGAGCGCCCGCCCGACCTCCTCGTATGTGAGATCGCCCCAGGCGATCAGCAGCAGCACGTCGCGGTCCTTGGCGGGCAGTGCCGCGAGGGCCCCGGCCAGCTCGGCGCGGACGGCCTGGGCGGTGACTCCGGCGGCCACCCGGTCGGCGGGCGACTCGACGTCGGAGTCGACAGGGGCACGCAGGAGGGCGCGGTAGCGGGCGGCCTCCTTGCGGTGGTGCCGGGAGATGAGCTTGGTGAGGATGCCGAAGAGCCACGGCCGGGCGTCCGGGTACGCCAGGTCGTAGCTCTTCCTGCGTGAGAAGGCGATCAGGAACGTCTCTCCGACGAGGTCCTCGGCGGGCTCGGGGCCGAGCCGTTTGGAGACGTACCTGTAGAGCATGGCGGAGTAGCGGTCGAACAGCTCGGCGAACGCCTCGGGTTCGGTCCACGAGGCGTTCACAAGCTCCGAGTCCGCACCCCTGGTGGCGGGTTGCGTGATCATCTCCGCCCTTCTGTGGGGGATCGGTCACGGATGTCTTGCCGCAACCCGCCTCCGGGGTTCACGCGGCAGGAGTCAGAGCTCCTTGAGCTGGCCTCCGTCGATCACGAACGCGGCGCCGGTCGTGCTGCCCGAGCGCGGCGACACGAGCAGGGCGACCGCGTCGGCGATCTCCTGCGGGTGGACGAGCCGCCCGGTGGCGAGCTTCATCATGGCAGGAGCGACCTCGGAGATGACGCTCTCCTTGTCGGAGCCGGCCATGCCCGCGATGACCTCGGCCGCGCCGCCCTCCTTGGTCCACCAGTCGGTGAGTACGGGGCCGGGCGTCACGGTGTTGACCCTGACGCCCTGGGGGCTGTACTCCTCGGAGACGGCCTTGCCGACGTGGCTGAGGGCCGCCTTCGCGGCGCCGTAGTCGACGTTCATGGCGCCGGGCTGCCTGGCCATGGTGGAGGAGACGTTGACGATCGAGCCGCCGCCCCGCTCGACCATGAGGGGCACGGCGGCGCGGATCATGCGTACGGCCGAGAACAGGTTGAACTCGAACATCGCACGCCAGTCGTCGTCGCCGGGGGTCATGAACCCCACCTGCGGCAGCGTCACCCCGGGCGGCGGGCCGCCAGCGTTGTTGACCAGGATGTCCACCCCGCCGAACTCCTCCACGGCCCGTGCCACGACCCGCGCGGGCGCCTCGGGGTCCATCAGGTCGGCGGCCACGTGCACGACCTTGTCGGGCCATTCGTCCGTACGGGTCCGCGAGACGGCCACGACGTGGGCACCCTCCTCGGCCAGGGTGCGCGCTACGGCCAGTCCGATGCCCTTGGACGCGCCGGTGACGACGGCGACGCGGCCGGAGAGCTGAAGATCCATGGGATTCCTTCCGGTGTTCGATGAGCGAATCGCTCTTTGAACACCGCAGGCCCCGCGCCGGTTTCACAGAAAGGGCGGGAACGCGTGTCCTCTGCGCAGCCGCAGCTCGTTCAGCATCTGCTGGATGACCTCGCGTACGTGGTCGGTGAGGTTGAACACCAGCATGGGGTCGTCGGCCGCCGACGGCTCGTACTCGTCGGTGCGGATCGGCTCGCCGAACTCGATCATCCACTTGGACGGCAGCGGCATCAGCCCGAGCGGCCCGAGCAGCGGGAAGAACGGCGTGATCGGCAGGTAGGGCAGCCCGAGCAGCCTGGCCAGGAACTTCAGATCGCCGACCTTGGGATAGATCTCCTCCGCCCCGACGATCGCGGTCGGCACGATCGGCACCCCGGCGCGGATCGCCGAGGCCACGAAGCCGCCGCGGCCGAACCGCTGCAGCTTGTAACGCTCGGCGAACGGCTTGCCCACGCCCTTGAACCCCTCGGGGAACACCCCGACCAGCTCGCCCTTGCGCAGCAGCCGGTCGGCGTCCTCGGGGCAGGCCAGCGTGTGGCCGGTCTTGCGGGCCAGGTGGCTGAGCACCGGGAGCTGGTAGACCAGGTCCGCCCCGAGCAGCCGCAGCGGCCTGCCCGCCTCGTCGTGCAGGGCCACCTGCAGCATCAGCGCGTCGAGCGGCAGCGTGCCCGAGTGGTTGGCGACGACCAGCGCCCCGCTCTCGTCGGGGATGTTCTTCAGCTGGACCGTCTCCACCCTGAACCAGTCGGTGTAGAGCGGCCTGATCAGCTCGAGGATCACCTTGTCGGTCAGCTCGGCGTCGTAGCCGAACTCGTCGACCTCGTAGTCGCCCTCGACGCGCCGGCGAAGGAAGGCCAGCATCCTGGCCACGCGATCGGGCTTCTCGAACGACGGCGCCGCGCTGATCGGGATCACGCGGGCGTCGTGATGCGCAACGCTCAACTCCGCACACCTCCGAACGGATGGAGGCCGCGCGTGCGCAGGAAGTCGTCGAACGCCGCCCCGGTCGTGAACTTGGGCTTCCAGCCGAGCGCCGCCTCCAGCGCGGAGGTGTCGACCGCGCGGCCATAGCACAGCAGCCTGACCTGCTCGGGCGAGTATTCGACCAGCCCGATCCTGCGTGCGGTGTCGCCCAGCACCTTGAAGGCGGGCGAGAACAGCGGCAACGACGGCCGCCCCGCACGCCTGGCACACTGCGACAGCAGCAGCACTCCTGCCCCGGCCACGTTGAACGTGCCGGGGTGGTCTTCGGTCGCCATCCGGCGCAGCACCTCGACCGCGTCGTCCTCGTGGACGAACTGCAGCCGCGGGTCGAAGCCGAACACGGTCGGCAGCACCGGCTGGGTGAAGTAACGCGTCAACGGCGAGTCGACGCCAGGTCCCATGAAGTTGGCGAAGCGCAGCATCGACACCGTCACGTCGGGACGACGGCGCGCGAAGCCGCGCACGTAGCCCTCGACCTCGGCCGCGTCCTTGGCGTAGCCGTGGGTGGGGCCGTCTTGGGGCTCCAGGTCCTCGGTGAACACCGCGGGATCCCGTGGCGACGAGCCGTAGACGGCGGTGGTGGAGCGCACCACCACGCGCCGCACGGTCGCCGACCGCTGGCAGGCACCGAGCAGCTGCATGGTGCCGATGACGTTGTGCTCTTTCATCGCAGCCCTGCCACTGCTCCGCGAAGGAGCACTGACCAGGCTCATGTGCACAACGGTGTCGATGTCGGCAGCCGCGATCACCTGAGCGATGTCAGGGCTGCGCAAATCCACGCGGACGAACTCAGTCCGGCCGAGAGAGATGCCGCCGTCCCGCATCAGCGAGGGGGGCGGCACGGTGTCAACTCCAATGACGCGGCTGATGTCCGGGTCGGAAGACAGAACGCTCGCCACCCGGGCGCCTATGTGGCGCGAGACCCCGGTGACAAGCACGGTGTGGGTCATCAGCGCGCCTCGCAGCTGCGTAGGTTACTTCTTGTTACGCCGCTGGATGCGCGTCTTCTTGAGCAGCTTGCGGTGCTTCTTCTTAGCCATCCGCTTGCGGCGCTTCTTGATCACAGAGCCCACGGGACCCCCAGGTCTGGTAGCAAGTCTTAACGGAGTGCGAGCGCACACCGGCTCACAGACTACCGGCGATGGACGGTAGATCGCCCCACCGGGGGGTGAGAGCCCGGTCGCGTCGTTATGACGGCCGGGCCCCTCCCGCGACAGCATTCACGACATGACGCGTCACGTCGCTACTTCAACCTGCCTCGATGTAGGCCTCCCGCAGATAGTCGTGTACCGCCTGCTCAGGCACTCTGAACGACCGGCCGACACGGATGGCCGGCAACTCGCCAGAGTGGACGAGCCGGTACACCGTCATCTTGGACACCCTCATGACCGTCGCCACTTCCGCTACGGTCAGGAACTTCACCTCGCTGAGAGGTCTTTCGCCTGCACCCATCGGACGCCTCTTCCGCACGTGTTTCCGGGTTATCCCCACTGGTGCCATTGCTCACGCACGTGTACTGCCGTCAGCGTAAGTCGGGACTCCGGGTGCGCAAACCC
Source organism: Nonomuraea sp. NPDC049784 (assembly GCF_040659615.1). Classification (NCBI taxonomy): domain Bacteria; kingdom Bacillati; phylum Actinomycetota; class Actinomycetes; order Streptosporangiales; family Streptosporangiaceae; genus Nonomuraea; species Nonomuraea sp. NPDC049784. Next base: position 16,475 of record NZ_JBFAMX010000059.1, on the reverse strand, counting down.
CCTAGTTTCTCAGTCGCCGGAGCCACCTGTCAGCCGAACCAGCGAAATCGCTGGCCAGCAGCCGGGCCGAGCACCTCACTTGGACGTTGGAACTGTCCAAGTTGTCACACATAAGAGTCGCCGGAGCCCCATCAAAAGTTGGCAAAGGGACAGCGAGCCTCTTGGAATGCAGGCGCGAAAAGACCGTATCGGGAGGACCGAATTCGACTCAAAGGGCTCGTGAGACCTGAGTGACGAGTCGCTCCGTCAGCGGAGCGTAAAAGCGTGGTAGCACATTGTCATCAAGCGGGACGACCACGTCGATCTTGCCTTCGGCCTCGCCGAGGAACAGCCCGGGGTCGTTGCAGTCGGCGAACGCCACGGTGTGCGCACCAGCCTCTCCCGCCGCTCCCGCCCAGCCGTGGTCGGCGATCACGAGGTCGGGAAGCTCCCCGCCGAGCTCCTCGATCATGTGGCGCATGGGGGCCGCGTCGTGGGTGTGCACGAATGCGCCCCTGTCGTCGAGCATTGCAACGTCCTGCAAGTAACGGACCTTGCGCCGGCGTCCGAAATTCGATCCGGAATAGGACCATCCCTCGCCCGGCGTGAGCAGCTCGGCCCCGCGCTCGGCGCACAGGCGCGCCAGCGGCAGGTGCACGGCGAGCAGCCCGGTCGGGTGTCCGGTGGCGAACAGGATGCGCGGGTTCTCCCGCGACAGCACTGCGGCGATGGCCTCGGCCATGGCGTCGAGCGCGTCGATCGTCAGGTCGGGGTCGATGGTGTCCTGGCCCCAGCGGTGGCCGGCGTCGGAGACCACACCCGCGGACTTGGCCATCAGCGCCAGGATGTCGCGGTACGGCCACGGCTGGTCGAAGGTCAGGCCCAGCCTGTAGTACGGGTCGCCGTTGGCGAGCGAGCTGAAGTGGTCGAGGTTGTTCTCGCGGGGAGTCGCGACGTCGCCGGCTATTCGAGTCTGGACAAGATGCTCTCGGAATTGGTCGCGGCTCAGCACAGCTTCTTCCTTGTCAGGGCATTGGATCGAGGCCGTGCAGGGGGAAGACCGCATGTCGGGTCGCCATGATCGCACGGTCAATGGGGTCCGCTGGGTCATAACCACCAGACAGGTCACGAAATTCCGGACTGCGACCATCCGTCATCGTCAGCGGCGGCGTCTCGCCCGTACGTTCCCTGACCAACTGGCGCCAGCTCTGGCTCGTGGGGGTGGCCGGATCGACCGGGTGGCCCGCCAGTTCGGCGATGAGATGGGTCCACGCCCGGGGCACCACCTGCACCAGCTCGTAACCGCCGCCACCGGTGGCGATCCACCGGCCGCCGGCCGTCTCGTGGGCCAGGCGGTGCAGGGCCGCGTACGCGGCCCGCTGGCCGTCGACGCTGAGCATCAGGTTGGCCAGGGGGTCGAGCGCGTGGCTGTCGCAGCCGTGCTGCGTGACCAGGATCTCCGGCCGGAACTCGTGCAGCAGCGGCGGCACGACCGCGTGGAAGGCCCGCAGCCATCCCGAGTCGCCGGTCCCCGCCGGGAGCGCGACGTTGACGGCCGTGCCCTCCGCGCCGGTCTCCTCGGGGAATCCGGTGCCGGGGAACAGCGTGCGCGGGCTTTCGTGCAGGCTGATCGTCAGGACCCTGGGGTCGTCGTAGAAGGCCGCCTGCACACCGTCGCCGTGGTGGACGTCCACGTCCACGTACGCGATGCGGCCGGCCCCCTGCCTCAGCAGCCACGCGATGGCCAGCGCGGGATCGTTGTAGACGCAGAAACCGCTGGCCGAGGCGGACATCGCGTGGTGCAGGCCGCCGGCGACATTGACCGCGTGCTCGGCCGTGCCCTCCCAGACCGAGCGGGCGGCGGCCAGCGACGCGCCGGCGATCAGCGCGGAGGCCTCGTGCACGCCCTTGAACGCGGGGTTGTCCGCCGTGCCGAGCCCGGCGCCGAGGTCGGGCTGCCCCGAGGCGGACACGCGTTTGACGGCCTCGATGTAGCCGGGGTCGTGGACCATGGACAGCTCGGCGTCGGTCGCGGGCTCGCAACCGGCCATCTCGACCTTGTCGAGCACGCCGAGCGCGCGGGCGAGGGCCATGGTCAGCTCCACCCGCACGGGGGCGAGCGGATGGCTCGGACCGAAGTTGTAGGAGGTGAGAGCGTCGTCCCAGATCACCCGTGCCGACCGGCTCATCGCTGTCCTCTCCCTCGCGCCCCGTGGGGCCGACGTTACCGCAGCGCAGACGCCTCGTTGTAGGCGATGATCCGCAATTTTCGTCGCTTAGTGTCGTGAGCGTGCGGCGAACCTTCCTCAAGATCGTGCGCTTCTTCAGTCGCCCTCGGGTCTTCGACACGACATTGGTGATCGTGTTCTCCCTCCCGGCCGTGCCCGCGCTGCCCTTCATCATCGCCGGCGGCGAGGCGACAGAGGCCCTGACCATGGCGAGCTACCTGGCGGGCATGGCACTCCTGCTCATGCGGCGCCGCCGGCCGATACTGACCGCCGCGCTGGTGACGGCGGTGGACGCCGTGGGCATCGCGACGCAGGTCGTGAACTTCCTCAGTCTGCCCTCCTTCATCGCGTTCTACAGCGTGGGCCGATACACCACCGGCCGGGCGACCCTGATCACCTCATCGGGGGCCTACGCCGTCTACGCGACGACCATGGAGCTGTTCTGGCGGGCGAAGGGCGGCTGGCTGGCCGCGCTGTTCGCCATCGCCGTGCCCGTGGGCGTCGGGCTGATCGTCCGGCTCAGGACCGAGCTCAACGAGCGCGGCCGGGCCGAGGCCGCCGACGCCGCCGTACGCGCCGAGCGGCGGCGCATCGCCAGGGAACTGCACGACGTGGTCGCCCACCACATCACCGTCATCAACGCGCTGGTCGGCGGCGCGCGCGCCACGCTGCCACCCGGGCAGGAGGTCACCAGGAACGCGCTGGAGAGTGCCGAGCAGACCGCCCGCCAGGCGATGTCCGAGATGCGCCGCCTGCTCGACGTGCTCAGGGCCGACGGCAGCGAGGGACCTGACGCCGCGACGGGGGTCGGCGCGGACCGGCTACCCTCGCTGATCAAGGAGGCGAGGTCGGCGGGGCTGCCGGCCAGCCTGACCGTGACGGGCGAGCCCGTCGAGCTGCCCGCGGCCGTGGACCACGCCGTCTACCGGATCGTGCAGGAGGCGCTCACGAACACCCGCAAGCACGCGGTCAGCGCCAGGGCGAGCGTACGGCTGGCGTACGAGCCTTCGGCCGTGGAGGTCGAGGTGGTGGACGACGGGATGGCGATGGGCGGCGGCGCGCCGGGGTTCGGGCTGGGCGGCATGGCCGAGCGGGTGGCGTTATGCGGCGGCCGGCTCTCGACCGGGCCGCGCCCAGAAGTCGGTTTCCGCGTGCATGCCCGCATCCCTCTGGAGACGACATGATCCCTGACGAGAAGATCAAGGTATTGCTCGTGGACGACCACGCGCTGGTCCGCAAGGGCTTCAGGCTGATGCTCGACGCGCAGCCCGACCTCGGGGTGGTCGGCGAGGCCGCGGACGGCGCGGAGGCGGTGGAGCTGAGCAGGCGGCTGCGGCCGGATGTGGTGCTGATGGACCTGCACATGCCGGGCCTCGACGGGGTGCGCGCGACCGAGCTGATCACCGTGGAGCTGCCGGAGGTGCGGGTGCTCGCGCTGAGCACGTTCGACCTGGACGAGAACGTGGTCGCCGCGCTCAGGGCGGGCGCCGGCGGGTTCCTGCCCAAGGACGTCTCCCCCGAGGAACTCATCGAAGGCGTGCGCGTGGTGCACCGGGGCGAGTCGGCCGTCGCGCCGCGCCTGCTGAGCCGGCTGATCGGCACGTTCGTACGGGCGTCCCACCCGAAACCGGTTCCTGCGGAGCTGGCCGGGCTGACCGACCGCGAGCGGGAGATCCTCGTGCTCATCGCCCGCGGCCGGTCGAACACCGAGATCGCCGCCGAGCTGTCCGTCTCCCCCTCGACCATCAAGAACCACGTGACGAGCCTGTTCGCCAAGATCGGCGCCAGGGACCGGGCGCAGGCCGTGATCGTGGCCTACGAGGCGGGACTGATCCGCCCAGGAGAGTAGGAGCAGGCTCCTAGACCGCCTCCCGGGAAACGGTTCCCGGGCAGGAAGAAACCGGGCGCGGGCGACGGCACGCTGGGATCATGACCGCGATTCGCGCAACGAACCTGAGCAAACGCTATGGCGGCACCGCCGCCGTGTCGGACCTGTCGTTCGACGTCGAGCCCGGTCAGGTGACCGGTTTCCTCGGCCCGAACGGAGCCGGCAAATCGACGACCATGCGCATGATCCTCGGGCTCGACCGGCCGTCCGGCGGCTCGGTGCTCGTGGACGGGCGGCCGTACGCGGAGTTACGGCATCCCCTGCGCAAGGTGGGCGCGCTGCTGGACGCCAAGGCCGTGCACGGCGGGCGCAGCGCGTACAACCATCTGCTGGCCATCGCGCAGAGCAACGGCATCCCCGCGAGCCGCGTGGGCGAGGTGCTGGAGACGGTGGGCCTGCGCGAGGTGAGCAAGCGGCGGGTCGGCGGGTTCTCGCTGGGCATGTCGCAGCGGCTGGGCATCGCCGCGGCGCTGCTGGGAGACCCGGAGATCCTGATCTTCGACGAGCCCGTCAACGGGCTCGACCCCGACGGCATCCTGTGGATCCGCACGTTCATGCGCAAGCTGGCCGCGGAGGGCCGCACGGTGTTCGTCTCCAGCCACCTGATGAGCGAGATGGCGCAGACCGCCGACCACCTGATCGTGATCGGCAAGGGACGGCTCATCGCCGACACGAGCGTGCAGGAGTTCATCGGGCGCAGCTCGCAGGGCTACGTACGGGTGCGCTCGCCCCGGCTGGCCGAGGTGGCGGAGCTGGTCAAGGTGGGCGAGCTGTACCCCGACCACCTACGTGTGACCGCGATGAGCACGCTCGAGATCGGCACGCTCACCGCGCGGGCGGGGATCCCGCTGGAGGAGCTGACGTTCGTGCAGCCGTCGCTCGAGGCGGCCTACATGGAGCTGACCAAGGACAGCCTGGAGTTCTCGTCATGACCGACATCCTCAGGTCCGAATGGACCAAGATCCGCTCTGTTCGCTCGACGGTGTGGACGCTGGCCGTCACCGCACTTCTGATGCTGGGCATCGCCACGCTCATCAGCGCCTCCGCCAAGGGCTCGGCCGACGGGCCCATCCCCGCCGATGCTGCGATCGCGATGGGCCTGATCGGTAGCATGTTCGCCTCGCTGTCCATGGCCACGCTGGGCGTCCTGGTGATCTCCAGCGAATACCGCACGGGCGGCATCCGCACGTCGCTGATGGCCGTGCCCAAGCGCATGAGCCTGCTGACCGGCAAGATCGTGGTGTTCACGGCGGTGTCCCTGGTCGTCTGCACGGTCGCCTCCGCCGCCTCGCTCCTCGTCAGCCTGGCGATCACGCGGCCGCCGTCGCTCGAGACGGGCGCGGTGGTGCAGGCGGTGGTCGGGGGCGGCCTGTACCTGACCGCCTGCGGCCTCTTCGGGCTGGGGCTCGGCGCGGTCATACGCCACACGCCGGGCGCGATCGTCTCGGCCATCGCGCTGATGCTGGTGCTGCCCCAGATGACGACCATGCTGCCCGGGCAGTGGGGCAAGACCGTGTCCGACTACTTCACCACCAACGCGGGCTCGCAGATCGTGATGCACCAAGGGAGCAATTCGCTCGGCCCGTGGAGCGGCTTCGGCGTCTACCTCGCCTGGATCGCGGTCGCCTGGATCGCGGGGGCCGTCCTGATGCAGAAGCGGGACGCCTGAGGTCACTCGGCGCGGAGGGCGATGACGGGGTCCAGTCTGCCCGCCCTCCGCGCCGGCGCCACGCCGAAGAACACCCCGACCGCCGCCGACACCCCGAACGCCAGCGCGATCGACCACCACGTGATCGACGCGGGCACCTCCGTGAACGCCGCGATGGCCACCGCGCCGCCCACCCCGAGCACGATCCCGACGAGCCCGCCGATCGTGGTCAGCAGCACCGCCTCGAAGAGGAACTGGGCCAGGATGTCGCGCTGCCTGGCCCCCAGCGCCTTGCGCAGCCCGATCTCGCGGGTGCGCTCGCGCACGCTGACCAGCATGATGTTCGACACGCCGACGCCGCCGACCAGCAGTGAGATACCCGCGATGGCGGCCAGCACGCCGGTGAGCATGCCGAGCACGCTGCCGATCGTGCCGAGCAGCGCGGTCTGCGTGACCGCGGAGAACTGCTCGCCCGGATACCGCGCCCGCAGCGCCGCCGTCACCTTCTCCGAGAGCGGGTCGATCTCGTCGGGCCCGGACGCGCCGACCGCGAGCCCGTTGATCCGCTCGATTCCGAGCAGCCGCTGTGCCGTCGTCACCGGGATGTGGATCTCCTGGTCGCGCGAGAGCCCGAACGTCTGCCCGACCTCGGCGTACACGCCCACCACCCGGAACCTGGCCCCGGCCACCGTCACCTGCCGCCCGATCGGGTCCAGGTCGCCGAACAGCCGGTCGGCCACCTGCGATCCGAGCACCGCCACCCTGCGCCGGGTGTCCACGTCGGTCTCGCTCAGCGGGCGGCCTTTGTCGAGGGGGCGCTCGAAGATGTTGACGAGGTTCTGGTCGGTGCCGATCACCGTGACGAACGCCTCGGCCCTGCCGACGCGTACGGTCTCGCCCGACTGCAGCGAGACCGTCACCTTCGACGGGTCGCCCACCACGCGCCGCACATAGGCGACGTCGGCCAGGCCGAGTTTGCTCTGCGTCGGGGCGGCGCCCAGACTGATGCGGCCGGGGACGACGAGGATGATGTTCGTGCCGAGGCCGGAGATCTGCTTCTCGATCTCGTCCTTCGCGCCCGTGCCGATGGCCACCAGGATCACCACGGCCAGCACGCCGATGATCACACCGAGCATGGTCAGCGCGCTGCGCAACCGGTTCACGCGCAGGGCTTCGAGCGCCATGAACAGCGCTTCAGTGTTCATGGCCTCACTCGATCCCCGGGAGCCGTGCCGTGTCCCGCTCGATGAGCCCGTCGCGGACGTGGATCTGGCGCCGGGCGTGGGCGGCGATCTCCGCCTCGTGCGTCACGAGCACCACGGCCACGCCGCCCTCGCCGTTGAGCCGGTCGAGTATGGCCATGACCTCGGCCCCGTTGGCGGTGTCGAGGTTGCCCGTGGGCTCGTCGGCGAGCAGCACCTTCGGCTCGCCGACCAGTGCCCTGGCGATGGCCACGCGCTGCTGCTCCCCGCCGGACATCTGGGACGGGCGGTGTTCCAGGCGGTGCCCGAGTCCGACCGCCTCCAGCGCCGCGCGGGCCTTGGATCGCCGCTCGGCCCGGCCGATTCCCCGGTAGACCAGCGGCAGCGCCACGTTGTCCAGCGCCGAGGTCCTGGCCAGCAGGTGGAACGACTGGAAGACGAACCCGATCGTCTTGTTGCGCAGCTCGGCCAGGTCGGTGTCGGATAAGCCGGATATCTCCACGCCGTTGACCATGAGCACGCCCGAGCTGGGACGGTCGAGGCAGCCGAGCAGGTGCATGAGCGTCGACTTGCCGGACCCCGACGGGCCCACGATGGCGGCGAACTCGCCCTGGTCGATCCGGAGCGACACGCCGCGCAACGCCTCCACGGACACGCCGTCGAGCTGGTATCGCCGGGTGAGGTCCACGGCCTCGATCGCGGGCGTCATGGGAGCTGCTGCCCTTGCCGTACGGAGTCCGCGCCCTTGACCACGATCCGGTCGCCCACGGACAGCCCGCTCAGCACCTCCACCACGGCGTCACCCTGGGCCCCGAGCTTTACCACGCGCCGCTCGGCCACGCCGTTCCTGATCGCCCAGACCACGCTCTCACGCCCGCTGGAGACGATGGCCGAGGCCGGCGCCGAGACGGCGGCCGGCGACTCGCGCACGGTCAGCCGCGTGACGGCGCTCATGCCCGGCTTGGGCGTGGGCGCCTTGGAGCCGTCGTCGAAGGCACCGGGGCCGAGCGTGAGCCGCACCGGGTAGCTGACCCCGCCCGTGGTGCCCTCCATGGGCGTGACGCCGATGCCGGTCACCACGGCCGTGTACGTGGCGCCGGGCACCGCGTCCAGCTCCACGGCGGCCCGCACGCCCTTCTTGACCAGCAGCACGTCCGTCTCGTCGACGTCGGCGTCCAGGGTGAGCTTGGAGACGTCGGTGACAGTGAGGATCGAGTCGCCCGCCGAGACGGGGACGCCCGTCGCGACCGGGCTGCCGGACGTCGAGCCGGTCGAGGGCAGGGACGGCACCTGCTGTCCGCCGCCGGGAAGCTGGCTGAGCAGTCCTTCCACGCCGCTCGGCACGCCACCGCCCGCCGAGGCGCGGCCCAGCGTGACGACGCCGCCGAACGGCGCCTTGATCGTGAGCGACTTGACCGTGCTCTCCGCCGCCTTGAGCGCCGCCTTGGCCTGCGACTTCGACGCGGCCTGCAGCGAGGCCATGGAGCCGGCCAGGCCGCTGGTCACGCCGGACAGGATCCCGCTGATCGAGCGGTTGAGCTCGACGGTGATCGAGGCCAGGGCCCTGGTCTGCGCCTTGTGCTGGGCCTGCGCCAGGTCGATGGCGTTCAGGAGCTGCTTGCGCGCCCCGGCGTCCTCGACCTTCCTGGCCTCCTTGCGGGCCTTGGCGAAGTGGGCGGCCACCGTGCGGTCGAACGCCGTGGTGTCGAACGACGGCAGCCGCACGTTCGGGGTGAAGCTCGCGGGCGTGGCCGCCTTGGATGCCTGGCGGGCCTGCCGGAGGCGGCTCTGGGCCTCCGGCGAACTGATCTTGGCCAGGATCTCGCCCTTGCGCACGTGATCGCCCTCGCGGACGTACAGCTTGGCGATCGTGCCCTGGGCGGGCGAGCGGAGCGTCGCGGACGCACGCGCGCCGATCGTGGCGGGAGCCTCGACGACCTCGGTGACCGGACCCCGCCTGACCTCGCCGACCTGGACGCTCGGCGGTTTGTCGGAGGTGCAGCCGGTCAGTGCGAAAAGGACGAGCAGCGGCGCGATGCCGCGACGTAACGTCACCCGACCCATCGTAGGAGCGGGACGGGCCGGTCTCTCAGCCGGAGGCGAGCTGGCGCCCCCGGTCGCGGGCGGCCTCGATGGCGGCCAGGAACGCGGCCCGAACGCTGTGCCGCTCGAGCTCGGCGATGGCGGCGATCGTCGTGCCGCCCGGCGAGGTGACGGCCTCGCGCAGGATCACCGGGTGCTCGCCCGAGTCGCGCAGCATCACGGCGGCACCGACGATGGACTGGATGACCATGTCGAGCGCGGCGGCCCGCGGCATGCCGAGCAGGATGCCCGCGTCGACCATGGCCTCGACCAGGTAGAAGAAGTAGGCCGGGCCGCTGCCGGAGAGCGCGGTGGCGGCGTCCTGCTGGGACTCGGGGATGCGCAGCACCTTGCCGACCGGGCTGAGCAGGCCCTCGGTGAGCTCGAGGTGCTCCTCGCCCGCGTGCGCGCCCGCCGAGATCACGCTCATCGCCTCGTCGAACCTGATCGGCGTGTTGGACATCACCCGCACCACGGGCACGTCCACCCCGAGCCGCTGCTCCACGAACGCCGTCGTGATGCCGGCCGCGGCCGTGATCACCAGGCGGTCGGCGGGCACGTAGGGGGCGATCTCGGCCAGCAGCGTGGCCATGTCCTGCGGCTTGACGGCCAGGATGAGCGTGTCGGCCGACTTGGCGGCCTCGGAGTTGGAGACCGTGCGCACGCCGTACGTCTCGCGCAGCGCCTGCGCCCGCTCGGCCCTGCGGGTGGTCGCCATGATGTCGCCCGGCTTGAACCCGGCGCGCAGCAGCCCGGACAGCAGGGCCTCGCCCATCTTTCCCGTGCCCAGAATCGCAATCACGCTGGCAGCCTACTAACTGCGGGTAGGTGCCGGGTGTCGTCCCCGAGGACAGGGCGGGTCAGCGGCGTGAGAGCAGCGACCTGAGGAAGAAGGCCAGGTTGCGGGGGCGCTCGGCCAGGCGGCGCATGAGGTAGGCGTACCAGTCGGAGCCGTAGGGGACGTAGACGCGCATCCTCGCGCCCTGGCCTGCCAGGCGGAGCTGCTCGTCGGGGCGCACGCCGTACAGCATCTGGTGCTCGTAGCCGGTCACGTCGCGGCCCTCGAGCACGGCCAGCGTGGAGGCGATGCGCACCATCCTGGGGTCGTGGGTGGCGACCATGGGATAGGCGGTGCTCGCCATCAGGATCCTCAGGCACCGTACGAACGAGCGGTCGATGTCGGCGGGCCTGGTGTAGGCCCCGGGAGCGGTGTACGCCCCCTTGCACAGACGCACGCGGGCCCCGTCCAGGCTCTCACAGCGCTCCAGGGCGTCCGGCAGGTACGCCTGCACCACCACGCCCACGTCGGGATGGTCCCCGCGCAGGGCGGCGTGCACGGAGTGGAGCCCGCGGATCGTGTCGTGCTCCTCGGCGTCGAGCGTCACCGTGACGTCCCTGTCCGCGGCGGCTCGGCAGATCGTGGCGGCGTGGTCGAGCGCGAGCTCCTCCGACAACCGCAGGCCGAGCGCGGTGAGCTTGACCGACACGTCGGCGCCCGCGGGCAGCAGCCCGAGCAGCCGCAGGTATTCGTCGACCGCCGCCTCGGCCTGCCCCCGCTCCGTCACCTCCTCGCCGAGATGGTCGACCGTGACCAGCAGCCCCTTGCGGGTCAGCTCGCCGATCACGGCGCCGATGTCGTCCGCGACGTAGCGCCTCACCACGTCGGCGGTCAGCCGCGAGGTGGAGATGACGCGCTCGGCGCGTTCGCTCTTGGAGATCCCGAGGAGAGCCTGACGGAGCACGCGAACCACACTAACTTCCGAGAAATGAACCGGGGACCCGTCCTATTCGTCGAATAGGTATGCGTGCAATGACAGCGACTGCTCTGGCCGGATGTCTCGTGCTCGCGACGAGCTGCGGTGCGGCCCCGTCTGCTGAGCGGGCCGCCTCCACGCCCCCGCAACAACCACCTGTCGTGGCGAACCCGGCCACCACCACTCCAACAAAGGGCCCGGAGCCGACCAAACCGACCGGCAACGCCATCAACGTGCACAAGGTCCGCTGGACCAAGGCCAAGCCGGTGTCCAAGGGCAGGAAGATCCAGCTCACCTGGTGGTCGGGCGTCGCCCCGTGCACGGTCCTCGACCGGGTCAAGGTGAAGGAGACGGCCAAGAACGTCACGATCACCCTGTACGAGGGCACCTCGCCCAAGGCCAGGAACGTGTCGTGCATCATGATCGCGATCGAGAAGACCACGACGGTCAAGCTCAAGAAGCCGATCGGCAAGCGCAAGATCGTGGACGGCGCCAAGTAACGCGTCCAGCAACAGACATCCCTCCGTAGGCGCCTGTCCGCTGACGCCATCACCCATGTGGACCCCGGTGCGCACCCACCGCGCCGGGGTCCGCTTTCGCGCCAGGAACCATCCTGAGATTCGCGTCCGTTAGAAGGAATGCCCGCGCGCTCACGAGGGTTGAGTCGAGTAGGCTCAAGTCGTTTGACAAAGCCGACTGGCATTCGTAGCTTGAGTCCACAAGACTCAACTTTGACTACAAGGACGTACTCATGGCACGTGCGGTAGGTATCGACCTGGGGACGACCAACTCCGTCGTCTCGATCCTCGAGGGCGGTGAGCCCACCGTCATCGCCAACGCGCAGGGCTCGCGGACCACGCCGTCCGTGGTCGCCTTCGCGAAGAACGGCGAGGTCCTCGTCGGTGAGGTCGCCAAGCGGCAGGCCGTCACCAATGTGGACCGGACGATCCGCTCAGTCAAGCGGGAGATGGGCACCAACTGGTCCCAGGAGATCGACGGGAAGAAGTTCTCGCCCCAGCAGATCAGCGCCTTCGTCCTGCAGAAGCTGAAGCAGGACGCGGAGGCGTACCTGGGCGAGAAGATCACCGACGCGGTGGTCACCGTCCCGGCCTACTTCAACGACGCCCAGCGGCAGGCCACCAAGGAGGCCGGCACGGTGGCGGGCCTCAACGTGCTCCGCATCATCAACGAGCCGACCGCCGCGGCCCTCGCCTACGGGCTCGACAAGGAGCAGGACCAGACCATCCTCGTCTTCGACCTCGGTGGCGGCACCTTCGACGTGTCGCTGCTCGACGTCGGCCAGGAGGACGGCCACGGCTTCGTCGAGGTCAAGGCCACCTCTGGTGACAACCACCTCGGTGGTGACGACTGGGACCAGCGCATCGTCGACGAGCTGGTCAAGCGCTTCCAGAACGCTCACGGCGTCGACCTGGCCAAGGACAAGATGGCGCTCCAGCGCCTGCGCGAGGCGGCCGAGAAGGCCAAGATCGAGCTGTCCAGCCAGTCCGAGACCAACATCAACCTGCCCTACATCACGGCCTCGTCCGAGGGCCCGCTGCACCTCGACGAGAAGCTGACCCGCTCCGAGTTCCAGCGGCTGACGGCCGACCTGCTCGAGCGGACCAAGGGCCCGTTCCACCAGGTCATCAAGGACGCCGGCATCAAGGTCTCCGACATCGCCCACGTGGTGCTCGTCGGCGGCTCGACCCGTATGCCCGCCGTGACCGAGCTGGTCAGGGAGCTGACCGGCGGCAAGGAGCCCAACAAGGGCGTCAACCCGGACGAGGTCGTCGCCATCGGCGCCGCCCTGCAGGCCGGCGTGCTCAAGGGTGAGGTCAAGGACGTCCTGCTGCTCGACGTGACCCCGCTGTCGCTGGGCATCGAGACCAAGGGCGGCATCTTCACCAAGATCATCGAGCGCAACACGACGATCCCGACCAAGCGCTCCGAGGTCTTCACCACGGCCGAGGACAACCAGCCGTCGGTGCAGATCCAGGTCTTCCAGGGTGAGCGCGAGATCGCCTCGTACAACAAGAAGCTGGCGACCTTCGAGCTGACCGGCATCGCGCCGGCTCCGCGCGGCATCCCGCAGATCGAGGTCACCTTCGACATCGACGCCAACGGCATCGTCAACGTCTCCGCCAAGGACCTGGGCACGGGCAAGGAGCAGTCGATGACGATCACCGGCGGCTCCGCGCTGCCGAAGGACGACATCGAGCGGATGATGCGCGAGGCCGAGTCGTACGCCGAGGAGGACAAGAAGCGCCGCGAGGAGGCCGAGGTCCGCAACAACGCGGACGGGCTCGCCTACCAGACGGAGAAGTTCCTCCGCGAGAACGACGACAAGGTTCCCGGCGACATCAAGACCGAGGTCAACGACGCCCTGTCCGAGCTGAAGAAGGCTCTTGAGGGCACCGACACCGACGTCATCCGCACCTCCGCGGAGAAGCTCGCCACGGTCAGCCAGAAGATGGGTTCGGCGATCTACGCCGCGAGCCAGGGCCAGCAGGCCGGTGGCGAGGGCGCCCCGCAGGACGCCGCCGCCGGTGACGGCCAGAAGGCCGACGAGGACGTGGTCGAGGCCGAGATCGTCGACGACGAGCCGAAGAAGGACAAGTGATGCCGCCGCGTGAAAACGGGCAAGACCAGCCGGTGATCCGCGACAACCGCAAGATCGACCCGGAGACGGGGCAGGTCAGGGATGTATCCGCCGCCGAGCAGCCGCCCGCGGCGGCCGCCGCCAACGGCGAGCTGGAGGCCCAGCTCGCCGAGCGGACCGCCGACCTGCAGCGACTCCAGGCCGAATATGTGAACTACCGCAGGCGGGTCGAGCGCGACCGCGCCGCGGTCAGGGAGCAGGCGGTCGCGGGCGCGCTGGCGGATCTCCTGCCCGTGCTCGACGACATCGGCAGGGCCCGCGACCACGGCGAGCTGACCGGGGGCTTCGCGAAGGTGGCGGAGTCGCTGGAGTCGGCGCTCACCAAGCTGGGCCTCAGCTCCTTCGGTCAGAAGGGCGAGCCGTTCGACCCGACCGTCCACGAGGCGCTGATGCACAGCTACTCGCCGGACGTGACCGAGCCGACGGCGATCGAGGTGCTGCAGCCTGGATACCGGCTGGGTGACAGGGTGCTGCGTCCGGCGCGAGTGGCCGTCGCGGAGCCCGGGGACGCCACTCCCGCGTCCAATGACGACGACGAAAACTGACACGAGGACGAAGGGCCGTAGATGAGCACCAAGGACTACCTGGAGAAGGACTACTACGCCGTCCTTGGTGTGCCCAAGACCGCCACCGCCGAGGAGATCAAGAAGGCTTATCGGAAGCTGGCCAGGCAGTACCACCCCGACAGCAACCAGGGCGACCCGTCCAAAGAGGCCAAGTTCAAGGAGGTCTCCGAGGCGTACGACGTCCTGTCCGACACCAAGCGCCGCAAGGAGTACGACGAGGCGCGGACGCTGTTCGGATCCGGGGTGGGCGGCCAGCGCCCCGGCGGTGGCGGTTTCTCGTTCGACTTCGGTGACCTGTTCGGCGGCACCGGACAGGGCACGAGCGGCGGTGCGGGCGAGCGGCTCGGCGACCTGTTCGGCGGGCTGTTCAACCGGGGCGGCGGCACCACCCGCACCAGCACCACGACCAGGCCGAGGCGCGGACAGGACATCGAGTCCGAGGTCACGCTGACGTTCACCGAAGCGGCCGAGGGCACCACGGTGTCGCTCAGGCTGACCAGCTCGGCCGCCTGCGCCGCGTGCACCGGCACCGGCGCCAAGGCGGGCACGACCCCCAGGGTCTGCCCCACCTGTGACGGCACCGGCGCGGCCAGCCGCAACCTGGGCAATTTCGCCTTCTCCGAGCCCTGCCGCGACTGCAAGGGCCGCGGGCTGATCGTGGACGACCCCTGCCCCGTGTGCGAGGGCAGCGGCCGCGCCAAGAGCACCCGCACCATCCAGGCCCGCATCCCAGCCGGCGTGGCCGACGGCCAGCGGGTCAAGCTCAAGGCCAAGGGGGCGCCGGGCGAGAACGGCGGCCCCGCCGGCGACCTCTACATCCTGACGCACGTCAAGCCGCACGCCGTCTTCGGCAGGTCGGGCGAAAACCTGACGATCACCGTCCCGGTGACGTTCACGGAGGCCGCGCTCGGCGCGGAGATCAAGGTGCCGATCCTCAAGGGCATGCCGGTCACGCTGCGCATCCCCGCGGGCACGCCCAACGGGCGCACGTTCCGCGTGCGCGGCAGGGGCGTCACCCGCAAAGACGGCACCAAGGGTGACCTGCTCGCCAGCGTCGAGGTCATGGTGCCGAAGACGCTCGACGACAAGTCACGCGAGCTCCTCAGCGAGTTCAACACCGCGACCGCAGGTGAGGACCCGCGCGCTGAGCTGATTCAGCGAGCCAGAAGCGAGTAGCCGATGGACGCCAACTACTTCGACCTGTCAGACGACACGCCTGTCTATGTGATCTCGGTGGCCGCGCAGCTGTCGGGGCTACACCCTCAGACCCTGCGCCAGTACGACCGGCTCGGCCTGGTCAGTCCTGGACGCACGGCGGGGCGCGGCCGCCTCTACTCCACGAGAGACATCATCCAGCTCCGCGAGGTTCAGCGGCTCTCCCAGGAGGAGGGCATCAACCTCGCGGGCATCAAGCGGATCCTCGAGCTCGAGAACGAAGCTCTGCGGCTGCGTGAGGAGGTTCACCGCCTGCGCGCCGAGATGCGCATGGTCAGAGCGCTGATCCGCTACGAGCTGCCACCGGGGGCTTAGAAAGAATGGACTACAAGCTCACCCAGAAGAGCCAGGAAGCGCTCTCGGGTGCCATGCGGCGTGCCGCCGCTGACGGCAACCCGGAGATCTCCCCGGTTCACCTCCTGACCACCCTGCTCTCCCAGACGGGCGGCACCGCCGTACCGCTGCTCGAGGCCGTCGGCGCCGACTGGCGCACGCTGCGGGCGCGGGCGGAGGAGTTGCTCGCGGCGCTGCCCAAGGCACAGGGCGCGACAGTGGGGGCGCCGTCGAGCTCACGCCAGCTCCTCACGGTGATGAACACCGCCGCCCAGCACGCCAACCGGCTCGAGGACCTCTACGTCTCGACCGAGCACCTGCTCGTCGGCCTGGCCGCCGACGGCGGCCAGGCGGCCGAGCTGCTCAAGTCGCAGGGCGCGACGCCGCAGGCGCTGCTCGACGCGTTCGAGAAGGTACGCGGCCACGCCCGCGTCACCAGCGAGACCCCTGAGGACACCTACCAGGCGCTGGAGAAGTACGGCGTCGACCTGACCGAGCGGGCCCGCTCCGGCAAGCTCGACCCGGTCATCGGCCGCGACTCCGAGATCCGCCGCGTCGTCCAGGTGCTCAGCCGGCGCACCAAGAACAACCCCGTGCTCATCGGCGAGCCCGGCGTCGGCAAGACCGCGGTGGTCGAGGGCCTGGCCCAGCGCATCGTGGCCGGCGACGTGCCCGAGTCGCTGCGCAACAAGCGGCTGATCGCGCTCGACCTGGGCGCGATGGTGGCCGGCGCGAAATACCGCGGCGAGTTCGAGGAGCGGCTCAAGGCCGTGCTCTCCGAGATCAAGGAGAGCAACGGGCAGATCGTGACGTTCATTGACGAGCTGCACACCGTCGTCGGCGCGGGGGCCGCCGAGGGGGCGATGGACGCGGGCAACATGCTCAAGCCGATGCTGGCCCGCGGCGAGCTGCGCATGATCG
>NZ_JBFAMX010000058.1:0-33806 GCF_040659615.1 Nonomuraea sp. NPDC049784 | reverse complement strand
TGCGCGCGCAGGCGATCCGGCACCACCTGCTCGGGGCGCGCCAGTTCCTCGAGCACGCGTTCTGGCTCACGGACGGCGACGAGCGGGACGGATCGGGCCGGTCTCCTCGTCGGTCGCGCGCCAGGCGTCCAGCTCGCGCCACGCCTCGGAGAGTGAGCCGCCCCTGGCGAGCACGGCGAGCGGGCTGTGCTGGGTGGGCGGGAGGAGAGGTTCGAGCGCGGCCACGTCGGCCTCGGTCGTGATCAGGCGGAACAGCGGCAGCGCGTGCACGTCCAGGCCGAGTCCCAGCAGGTCGCCGTCGCAGATCGGGTCGAACAACCCGGCCGACCTGGCCGACCTGCGTAACGCCGGCTCGACGCGTTCGAGCGCCTCGGCGTCCCACTCCTCGACGACGCCGATCACCGGGTTGACGCCGTACCTGTGGCGGCGCGCGTACGACCAGGCGTCGGGGTCGGGCAGCACCGTACGCAGCCAGTACACGTCCCGCTGCCGCACCACCACCCCGCGGTGCCCCTCGGCGAGCCGCAGGGTCGCGACCCGCGGGTCCCGGCCGCCCCTGACCCGCTCGGGGTGCGGGGCGCCGGCCACGTTCAGCAGGAACCGGCGCAGCGCGACCACGGCGTCCCTGCGCACCGGCTGGGCCAGTGCGCTGAGCTCCCTGGGAAACTCAGGGCCGATCGCGAGCCGCGGCACCGGCTCAGTCCAGGAGTTCGAGCAGATCGCGGTCCCCGCGTTCGCGGAGCCTGGTGAGGAGATCGGGCAGCGCGACCGGTCCCGTCATGCCGATCCTTGTGGCGATCACCCTGGCCGCCTGATCTCGGGTGCCTCCCGGGGCCGTGTAGCCCACCAGGCGGAGCGCCTTGGTGATCTTCTCGGCGCCCTGCGCGGCCACCGGGAGGTGCCTGGCCCTGAGCACGCCCTCGTCCGAGAGCGTCAGGAACAGGTGTCCGCCCTCGCGCGCGCCCACGTCCACCAGGAGGCGTTCGATGGACTCGAGCACCGGCCTGCCGTGCCACGTCATGGTCAGCTCGCCGGCGGCGCTCCGGACCGTTCTGCTCTCGCCGGGCGAGAGGCCCAGATACGACGCGAACCCCGTCGGCAGCGTGCACTCGCCTCCGGCCAGCTGCTCGGCGGTCACGTCGATGCGCAGCCACCAGCGGCCGTCGGGCTGCCTGAAGCAGCGCCTGGTCTGGGAGACGTCCTTCAGCGGCTGGTACGGCTTGTGCTCGCCCGAGCCGCCGTTGGACTCCTCCGGCGGAGGGGCGGGCGGGGTGAACGCCTGGAACTGCGGCGGGCCGGGGGGCGGAGGCGGCATCTGGGCGGAGCCGAACGCCGACTGCGGCTGGAGCTGCGGCTCAGGCCGGGCCTCGCGCTGGGGCGAGAGCGTGGCCAGCACGAACTGCCAGGCGGGGACCTCCAGCGCGCGGATCTCCACGTTGTGCCAGTCGGCCGCGCCGATGAGCTGCTCCTTGTGGACGGCCGGGCCCAGGGTCCTGCGCAGCTCGTCCAGATGCGCCCGGTACGGGGCCGCCTCTTCGCTCGCCAGCCAGTGGTCGAGGCGGGTGCGGAACTCGTCCTCGGTCGCGGAGATCTCGGCCGGGGGGACGGCGAAGAGCTTGGCGAGCTGGTCCACGGCGGAGGGCTCGTCGGTGAAGACCCGGTTCTGCGCGACGGCCCAGCTCTTGTCGTCGAGCCCGGCGAACGCGGCCTCGATGAGCCCCGGCAACTCCTGCTCCTGTCCGGCCACCGCGACCGGCTCCTGTTCCGGGGCGGGCGCCTGCTCCGGTGCCGGCGCCTGGACGGGCTCCAGCTCGGGGGCCGGTGCCTCGGAGGGCTCGGGCTCCTCGACCGCGCTCTCGGCCTCCAGGGCCGCGGCCTCCTCGGCCGCCGGTTCGGGGGCGGGCCCCTCGGCGGCGTCGAGCACGGGCTGCGGGTCGGGTTCGGGCACCTCGTCGGAGACCGGCTCGGCGTCGGCGTCCAGCACCGGCTCGGCGGCCACGGCCTCGCCCTCGTGAGGGGCGGGCTCGTGCGGCTCGGCGGCCACGGGCTCGCCTTCGCCGTTCTCGGCGGGCTCGGGCGCGCCCTCGTGAAACGCCGCGACCTCCTCATGGGCGGCGCGCTCATCCTCGGCGGCGTGCTCGCCCTCGACGGCCCGCTCATCCTCGGCGGCTTGCTCATCCTCGGCGGCGTGCTCACCCTCGACGGCGCGCTCCGAATCGGTGGACTCCATGGCCGCGGCGGCGGGTTCGGCCGCGTCCTCGTCGGCGGCCGGCACGGGCTCCGGCTCGTCGATGACCGACCCGGCGGGGGAGAAGTGGGCGGCGGGCTCGGGCTCGTCGATGACCGACCCCGCGGCGGCGAACGGGACCACGGGGTCGGGCTCCTCCACCGGCTCAGGCGAGGGCTCGTCCGCGACCGCCTCAGGGGCCGGCTCGTGGGGCGTCTCGTGGACCGGCACGTGGACCGCGGGCTCCGCCTCGGCGGCCTCCCGCTCTTCGGCGGCGTGTGACGACTCCACGTCCGCGTGCGACGGCACTCCGGCGGCGTGCGACGGCACTTCGGCCGCGTGTGCGGGCTCGCCGGCCGCTTCATGCGCGACAGGCGACGGGTGGGCCGGCTCCGCCACCTGCGGGTGTGGGAGACGTACCAGAACCGCCGAGAACAGCGTGTTCAGCACCGGCCGTGCCTGGATGAAGGGCTGGTCCACCAGTTCCCTGCTGGTCAGCGCCAGCAGCCCCGCCCACGATCCGGCCCGGTCGAGGGCGATCGCGACGGCGGGCTCGTCCGCCTCTTCAGGGTCGAGGACGTGCAGCGCCGGCAGGACGTCGCCCACCGCGGCCGCGGGCCAGTGCTCCAGGGCGATCTCCGTCAGCAGCTCGCCCAACGCCTCGGGGCCGATCGCCGTGAGGACGTGCGGCATGGGCAGGCTGCGCCACCACGCGTCCGGCAGATCCGGCTGCCCCGTGAGCAGCATGATCGTCGAGGCGTCGCTCCACCTCAACGGTGGTACGAGGTCGCTCAGGCAGAAGTTCATCCCGTTCCGTTCACCAGCCCCTCACGCCGCCGCAGCGGTGCAGCCATAATCTCGCCGCCCACGGAACAGACCATAGTCCGGCAAAACAGCCCTACGCATCATGTACAACGCATCAACGCCGAACAGCGGCAAAGCGTAGGCGCACGTAGTCGGCCATCCAGCCAGTCTCTCTGCGGAGCGCGGGCGCGGCCAACTCGTTAACGCGACGGAGCAAGGGCTCCACGATGTCCGGCGGGAGCCCTTCGAGCACCGGCGCGGCGAACATGCGCACCCAGTCGGCGGCCCCGCCGGGGCACTCGTCGAGCGGCGTCGGCCGGTCGAAGTATTCCAGCAACCTGACCACGAACCCCTCCTGCTCGAGGCGGCGGGCGTACTCGGCAGGTGTGGGGAAGTACCACGGCAGGTCGGGTTCGCGCAGGCCGTACTCGCGCCAGGCGGTCAGCATCGCGGCGGTCAGCTCGGCGCAGTTGCCCGCCCCGCCCATCTCGGCGACGAAACGCCCGCCGGGGGTCAGCGCCTCGCGCACGTTGGCGATCACCGTGCCGGGGTCACGGCTCATCCAGTGCAGCGCGGCGTTCGAGAAGACCGCGTCGTACGGGTCCACCACGGTGAAGTCGTGCCCGTCGCCGACGATGAAGTTGATCCCCGGGTATTGCGCGAGGGCCTTCTCGATCATCGCGGGGGAACCGTCGATGCCCAGCACGTCCGCGCCCCTGAAGGCGAGCTGCGCGGTGAGCACGCCTGTGCCGCACCCGAGGTCGAGCACGCGCTCACCGGGGCGCGGATCCAGCAGATCGACCAGCGGCGCGCCCTGCGTCGAGACGTAGCCGAAGCTGCTGTCGTAGGCGCGACTGTTCCACCGCTCCAAGCTCGGTGTGTCGTATCGCAAGACGATCAGCTCTCATTCGATCAGACATCGGGCCCCCGTGGCCGTGCTGTCTGTTCACTTTAGAGCCTGAACGTCCCTACGACATATCAAGTCACATCGGACTCATCCGACGCTCTTCGCCCACTCCCGCTTGAGATACTCCTTCGCCGCGTCTGCCTGCGGAATCGTCATGAGCACCGGAGGGCCGGGTGCCTTGGGAAGTTTCGCGGCCTGCTCGGCGTCGAGCGTGCCCTTCATTTGCATCGCCTCGCCGCGGGCAGGGCGGGCGAAGCCCTTCTGGAGCAGGTTCTGGCCCTCGTCCGAGAACAGGAACTCCTCCCAGAGCCTGGCCGCGGCCGGGTGCGGGGCCGCCTTGTTGATGGCCTGCATGTGGTAGTCGCCGAGCGGCGCGTCCCGCGGGATCGTCACCTTCCAGGCGTCCGAGTGCGCGGCGCTTCGGGCGGCGTTCAGGTGGTCCCAGGCCACGACCACGTTGGCCTTGGTCAGATCGGTGAGCCGCCCGGCCTGCTTGAGCTTGGCGAAAAGCGCCACTCCCTGCTCCGGCCGGGGCGCTCCCGACTGCATGGAGGCCGCCATCACGCCGTCGAACGCGCCCTCCGAGCGCAGCGGGTCGCCGTCGAGCGCGACCCGGTACTCGGGCTTGAGCAGGTCGGCGAAGGAGGCGGGAGGCTTGACCGCGCGCGGGTCGTACCCGATGGACATGTAGCCGCCGTAGGCGGCGTACCAGGCGCCGGAGGGATCCTTGACGTCGTCGGGCAGGTCCTGCCAGCTCTGGACCTTGTACCGGGCGAGCCGGTCGGCCCCGGAGACGGCCACGTCCATGGTCAGGTCGAACACGTCGGGCTTGAGCTGTGCGGCGGCGTCCAGCTCGCGCTTGCTGCTCGCCCCTGGCTCCAGCTCGTTGACCTTGATCCCGTACTTGTCGGTGAACGCGTCGATGACCTCGCCGTAGTTGACCCAGTCGCGGGGCAGCCCGATCACGTTGAGCTGGCCTTCGCGCTTGGCGGCCTCGACGAGGCGCTCCATCGTGGTGAAGCCGGCCTTCATCGAGCCCGCCTGGACGTTGATCGGAGGCAGGCTCTTGGGCTGGGCCGAGTTGTGGTCTGTGGACGACGCGCCGCATCCGGCGCTGGCGATGATGGCTGCTGCGGCGGCGGCGCAGGTACGTACAGTCACACTACGAATACTTACTGTTGCATCCGCCCAGGTCGAGGAGGCGCGGCCGGAACGACCTTGGCCGCCACCAGCGTCTCTTCGGGGATCTCCACCAGCGTGCCGTCCTTTTTGCGAACTTTTAGAAGTCCGTCCTCCCACGACACGAGGATGCCCACAGCGTCGCGAAATCCCCCTGGAACGCGCCTACGGGTGGTGATCCGTGCGCCTATATCCTGACTTGTGATCGCGATGACAAGGCGTGCAGCCACGAGTTTGCCACCCTCCGTTTCGGCCAGCTGGCAAGCACGGCAATACTAGGGCGTAGCAAACCGCGGTCAGAGTCATGCCATGGTGCTGGAGAAGAAGGAGCTCGAGGTGACCTACGTCATCGCGCAGCCTTGCGTGGACGTCCTGGACAAGGCGTGCATCGAGGAATGCCCCGTCGATTGCATCTACGAGGGCGAGCGCATGCTTTACATCCACCCCGACGAGTGCGTGGACTGCGGCGCGTGTGAGCCTGTATGCCCCGTCGAGGCGATTTTCTACGAGGACGACCTTCCCGAGCAGTGGAAGGAGTTCTACAAGGCGAACGTGGACTTCTTCGAAGACCTCGGCTCGCCGGGTGGCGCTTCGAAGGTCGGGAAGATAGACAAGGATCACCCGGTGGTGGCGGCCCTGCCGCCGCAGGGCGAGGACCACTAGCCGGTCCTGTCCACGCCGTGCACGGGGGGCATCCGGGCCGGATGCGCCCCGTTGGCGTGCGCTTTTTGAGTACGGCAACGCACAACCCTGGAGAACCGTGAACAAGCTGCCCGACTTCCCCTGGGACCGCCTGGAGCCGTACAAGGAACGCGCGCTCGCACATCCCGACGGCATCGTCGACCTCTCGGTCGGCACTCCGGTCGATCCCGTGCCGCAGATCGTCCAGGACGCCCTCGTGCGGGCGGCCAACAGCCCCGGCTATCCCTTGACCCACGGCACCAAGGCCCTGCGCGAGGCCGCGGCCGGATGGCTGCGCCGCAGGCACGGCGTCACCGTCGACCAGCAGGACGTGCTCCCGCTGATCGGCTCCAAGGAGTTCGTCGCCTGGCTGCCCACCTACCTGGGCGCCGGGCGGGTCGTCTTCCCCGAGCTGGCCTATCCCACCTACGACGTGGGCGCCCGGCTGGCCGGGGCGGTCGGCACGGCCTCCGACAGCACGCTCGCGCTCGGCCCCGAGCGCGTGGACCTCCTGTGGGTCAACTCGCCGGGCAACCCCACGGGCCGGGTGCTGCCCGCCGAGCACCTGCGCAAGGTGGTGTCCTGGGCACGCGAGCGCGGCACGGTCGTCGCGTCCGACGAGTGCTACATCGAGCTCGGCTGGGAAGCCGAGCCGGTCTCGATCCTCCATCCCGACGTCTGCGGCGGCTCCCACGAGGGGCTGCTCGCGGTCCACTCGCTCTCCAAGCGCTCCAACCTGGCCGGCTACCGCGCCGGGTTCGTGACGGGCGACCCCGTCCTGGTCAAGCGGCTGCTGGAGACGCGCAAGCACGCCGGCATGCTCATGCCCCAGCCCGTACAGGCCGCCATGACGGCCGCGCTCGGCGACGACGCGCACGCTGACCAGCAGCGCGAGCTGTACGCCGCCCGCCGCGCCCTGCTGCGACCCACGCTCGAGCGGGCGGGGTGGCACATCGACCATTCGACGGCCGGGCTGTACTTCTGGGCATCGAACGGGCAGAGCGCCTGGGACCAGGTGGCCAAGCTCTCCGAAATCGGCATTTTGGTCGCGCCGGGAGACTTCTACGGATCGGCAGGTGAGCGGCACATCCGCATCGCCGTTACGGCGACTGATGAGCGGATCGCTGCGGCGGTGCGCCGCCTCCAGTAGGATCGCCCGTCATAAGCCAGCCGAACGGGCTAGAAACGCATAAATAGATAAGGGCTTTTGCCGAGGCAGACCGCGAGTGGAGCGAGCTGATCGATGAGCATGACCTCCATGGTCGTACTCGGGCTGAGCATCGCCACCGTCCTGCTGCTGCTTGGGGCCTTCCTGGCCACCCTGCGGCAAGACAGGAAGGGCCGCACGAGTGCGCCGCCGGCTGAGGTCGCTCCCGTCGAGACCCCGCTGCCGGCGCCGGTGAGCGTGCCCGGGCATGCCGGCACCGACTACACCGACCCTCGCACGATCCGGGTCGGCGACCGGATCGAGGTGCACGGGTCTCCCGCACGCGTGCTCGGTGCGATGCACATCTCGTGGCAGGGGCATCAGTGGACCGAATACCTCCTGCGGGACAGTTCGCGCCGCTTTCAGTGGCTGTCCGTGGAGGCGCATGCCGGTGATCCGCCGCACCTGGAGGTGCTGCTCTGGACCGACGTGCCCACGCAGGGCATGGTGCCAGCCAAGAGCATGCTGATCATGGAGGGCGTGGAGTTCTTCCCGATCGAGCGGGGGACGGCGGCCTTCCGCGGCGAGGGCGACACGGGCCACCCTGACCGGGGGCTGCTGGACTTCGCCGACTACCGCGCCTCTGACGGGCGGCTGCTGTCCTTTGAACGCATCCAGGGCCAGTCCTGGACGGCCGGCTACGCCCAGCCCCTGCCGCCCGGGTCCATCACCATCGTCCGGCGCGCGTCTTGATCTCGGTGGTGTCCGTCCCTTGCATTCTGTTACGGCTGCGCACGGTGGGCACCACCCGCCGACGTGGGTGACCGGCCCTCCAGGGTGACGCTTACCGGCTTCCCCGGCGCACCGCCGTAACGGACGAACCTGGCCGTCTGGGTGGTCGAGGCGTGGGCCGCCGGACCGCACCTGGTGGTGCCCAGTCAGGAGAGCTCGACCCGGGTGGCGGTGGATTTGCCGCCCTGCTGCCAGCCCTCGAGTTGCATGTCGTTCGACCACGTCGCGCCCGCGTACCCCACGTGCCGCAGCGCGTACTTCTCGGCATGGGCCACCGACCAGGCGGCGATCAGCCACCCGCGTTTCTTCGAAGTGATGGCCGTGCTCCCGAGCGCCCTGGCCAGCTGCTTGCGGGCCTCTTCTGTACGGGGCTGCGGCGCCGGGGTCTTCTTGCCCGGCGGATACCAGCAGTGGACGGCCTGGGGGACACGCCCGGTGAAGGCGGCGGCGAGGATTTTGGCGTCCCCCTCGTGCTGCGCGTACGCATAGCCGCCCGCCGAGCGCTGCACCGCCTGGGCCGCCTCGGCCAGCGGCACCTTGCGGTAGTTCTTCACCTTGACCAGCGCGGCGAAGAACTTGTTAGTGGCGTAAACGGGATCCATGAGCTGCTTCTTGGCGCCCCAGCCCTGCGACTCGCGCTGCTGGAACACGCCCACCGAGTCGCGGTCGCCCCAGTCGAGGTTGTGGAGCTTCGACTCCTGCAGCGCCGTGGCGTACGCGATCACCACGGCCCGCTCGGGCAACTGGCGGCGCGCGGCGACGGCCGCGATGGTGGCGGAGATCTGCGCCTGCTCGGGATCGAGATAGAGCTCGCTGCCAGAGGTGCGCACGGTGCAGTGCGCCTCCTCGGGCGCGGCCAGCGGTGTGGTCTTCTTCAGCAGGTGGTAGAGGCCCACGGATATGGCGACGGCCAGCACGACCATGATGATCGCGATGGTGATGACTCCACGGGAGAAGCGCAGGCGCACCCTGAAGAACCTACCCGGCCGGATAAGCTCCGTGGCCATGAGTGACCTGAGCAGCTCCTCACCGATATCCGCGGTGGTGGACGAGTTGTGGGAGCGCCGCGCGGAGCTGTCGCCGGCCGATGCGGAGGCGCGCCAGCTGATCGTCGGCGCGGTGGACATGCTGGACAGAGGCGAGGCCAGGGCCGCACGCCTGGTGGGCGGCGAGGTGATCGTGGACGAGCGCGCCAAGCGGGCCATCCTGCTCAGTTTCAAGGTGCTCGGCATGGCGCGCTCGCAGGTGGGCGACTTCCAGCACCACGACAGGCACCCGCTCAAGAGCTCGCTCGAAGGGGTGCGCGTGGTGCCGGGTGCGATCGCCCGCTGGGGCTCGTACCTGGCGCCCGGCGTGGTGCTGATGCCGTCTTTCACGAATATCGGTGCGTACGTTGACGAAGGGACCATGGTGGACACCTGGGCCACGGTCGGTTCGTGCGCCCAGATCGGGAAAAATGTTCATCTGTCGGGTGGAGCTGGCATCGGTGGCGTGCTTGAGCCGCCGAACGCGGTGCCGGTCGTCATCGAGGACGGCGCGCTGATCGGCAGCCGATCGATGATCGTCGAGGGCGCCCGGGTGGGTGAGGGCGCGGTCGTCGGTGCTGGAATGATCCTGTCCGGATCCATCCCGGTGATCGATGTGCAGACCGGCGAGGAGCTGGCCCGCGGCCAGGTTCCCGCCTGGTGCGTGGCCGTCGGCGGCACCCGGCAGAAGGAGTTCCCCGGCGGCACGTTCGGCCTGCCGTGCGTGCTGGTGCTCAAGCGCCTGGAGCCGGGGCAGCGACACGACAAGGCAGCACTCAACGATGTGCTGCGCGAACACGGAGTGAACACCTGATGCTTGACCTGACGCAGGACGTACGCGCGCTGACCGCCGCGATCGTGGACATCGAGTCGGTGAGCGGCGGAGAGCGGGCCCTGGCCGACGCGGTGGAGCGGGCGCTGTCCGCGCTGCCGTACCTGAAGGTGGACAGGTCGGGCGAGACGGTCGTCGCCCGCACCGAGCTCGCCCGGTCCGAGCGCGTGCTGATCGCCGGGCACCTCGACACCGTTCCCGTCGCGGACAACCTGCCCAGCCGCGTGGAGGGCGACCTGCTGTACGGGTGCGGCACCTCCGACATGAAGGCCGGCGTGGCGGTCGCGCTCAAGCTGGCGGCCACCGTGCCCGCGCCCAACAAGGACGTCACGTACGTCTTCTACGACTGCGAGGAGATCGAGGCCGAGCGCAACGGGCTCACCCGCGTGGCCAGGGACCACCCCGACTGGCTGGCGGCCGACTTCGCGGTGCTGATGGAGCCGACCGACGGCGTGATCGAGGGCGGCTGCCAGGGCACGCTGCGCGCAGAGGTCACGGTGCGGGGCAAGCGGGCCCACAGCGCCAGGTCGTGGTTCGGGGTCAACGCCATTCACGGGATCGAGCCGGTGCTGGCCAGGCTGAACGCGTACGAGGCGCGGCTGCCGGTGGTCGACGGGCTCGAATACCACGAAGGGCTGAACGCGGTCGGCGTCCAGGGCGGCGTGGCCGGCAACGTCATCCCGGACCTGTGCGTGGTGACCGTCAACTACCGCTTCGCGCCCGACCTGTCGATCGAGCAGGCGCAGGAGCACGTCCGCGAGGTGTTCGACGGGTTCGAGGTGAGCTTCGTCGACGCCGCGCCGGGGGCCAGGCCTGGTCTGACGCATCCGGTGGCGGCGGCCTTCACCGCGGCCGTCGGCGGCACGCCCCGCGCCAAGCTGGGCTGGACGGACGTCGCCCGCTTCTCCGCGCTCGGGGTGCCCGCCGTGAACTACGGTCCAGGGGACCCGAATCTGGCGCACCAGCAGGGCGAGTACGTGTCGCTGTCGAAGATCGTCGAGAGCGAGCGGGCCCTGCTGGACTGGCTCACAAAATGAAAGTGGCCTTCCTCGCCGGCCATTTGGCGGGGAAGACCACTTTCAGTCCCGAGCAGCACCCTCGGCAGTTAGACGCGGGGGAGTCGAAATCCGGTTCCCTGGTTTTTGCAAGATTTTTTAGCGCGTCGGTTCGCCTGGCTGACCAGGGGTTTCGCGCTCGGAGCGCCTACTGCGCGCAAGAGGAACTAGCGTGGCCAGCATGAAACAGTCACGTCCTGAACGCCGTCAGGGCCAGGCGGTCGTCCGAGGCCGCTTCGTCCCCAGCTCCACGCACGATCAGCGCCTGCTCGCCCGCCAGGGGACGTCCGACTGGGTCCACATGGACCCGTGGCGGGTGCTGCGGATCCAGGCCGAGTTCGTGGAGGGGTTCGGCCAGCTCGCGGAGCTGCCGCAGGCCGTCACGGTCTTCGGCTCCGCCCGCACCCCCGAAGGGACGCCCGAATACAAGACGGGCCGCGCGCTCGGCCGGGCGCTGGCCGAGGCGGGCTACGCGGTGATCACGGGCGGCGGGCCGGGCGTCATGGAGTCCGCCAACCGCGGCGCCAGCGAGGTGGACGGCGCGATGTCGGTCGGGCTCGGCATCGAGCTGCCGTTCGAGCAGCGCATGAACGACTACGTCGACCTCGGCATCGAGTTCCGCTACTTCTTCGTGCGCAAGACGATGTTCGTCAAGTACTCGTGCGGCTTCATCGCGCTGCCCGGCGGCTTCGGCACGCTCGACGAGCTGTTCGAGGCGCTGACCCTGGTGCAGACCCGCAAGGTCACGTCCTTCCCCGTGGTGCTGATGGGCAGCGAGTTCTGGGGCGGGCTGCTCGACTGGATCAAGGGTTCTCTGCTCGGCACCGGCAAGATCGCGCCCCAGGACCTCGACCTGATCACCGTCACCGACGACGTGGACGAGGCCGTGCGCATCATCGTGGACGGCGACCTGCTCCGCTCCAAGCAGCGCGAGGAGGAGCTGGGCGCCGCCGAGGCCCAATACGCCGAGCCCCAATAAGCTTCCTCGATGTGAACATCTGCGTCTTCTGCGCCTCCAGCCTGAACATCGACGAAAAGTACATCGACCTGGCCGCACACGTGGGCGCCGAGCTCGCCAAGCGGGGCCACACCCTGGTGAGCGGCGGCGCCACGGTGTCCTGCATGGGCGCCGTGACCTCGGCCGTCCGCGCGGCCGGCGGGCGGACGATCGGCGTGATCCCACAGGTGCTGGTGGACATCGAGGTGGCGGACGAGGAGTCGGACGAGCTGATCGTCACCGCTGACATGCGCGAGCGCAAGGGGGTCATGGACGCCCGCTCGGACGCGTTCCTCGTGCTGCCGGGCGGCATCGGCACCCTGGAGGAGCTCTTCGAGACCTGGACCGCGCGGGTGCTCGGCATCCACGACCGCCCCTTGGTGATCCTCGACCCCTGGGGCCTGTACGACCCGCTCAAGACGCTGATGACCCACCTGTACGACGAGGGCTTCACGCGGGCCAACGTCTTCGACGCGATCTCCTGGACCAGCACCGTGGACGAGGCGTTCGCCCACCTGGAGTCGCGCGGCCAGCCGGTCAGGCCCAGCGTCGCCGAGCTCGGCGAGGCGGCCGGCTGACCGGCTTCTCGACGCCCGGAGACGTTACGGGCTGCGGCAAGTGTGGGACCTCATGCCCCGATGGTGTGAGTACGATGCCAATGTGCTGGTCATACTCGCCATCGCCGCCATCGCCATCCTGGCCTGCGTGGTCCTGGTCTCCGTCGGCAGGGGCGGTGAGCTGACCGAGTTCCCGCCGGATGTGCCGCCGCTCGACCTGCCAGAGCCGGGGCAGCTCACGGCAGTCGACTTCATGGCGCTCCAACTGCCGGTCAACCTGGTCGGCTACCACACGGCCAGCGTCGACGAGACCCTGCGCAGGGCCGCCAACGCCATCAGCGCCCGTGACACGCGGATCGCGGTGCTGGAGCAGCGGGTCTCGGAGCTGCTGTCCAGCCGGCTGCACGCGCGCCAGGAGGTCTACGCCACGCCGGGGGCCGGTCCCCGTACCGAGCACTCGCCCGAGGCTCCGGCCGTCGCCCGCGAGCTGCCGGAGTCGGGCGACCCCATGTCGTCCAGCGGGGCCACGGTCTCCTGGGACGGCACCGCCGACCTGCGGCGCCCGCCGGAGGACCCGGAGTGGCGGATCCCGCCGGGCGACGGCGCCACCGCCGCGGAGGAGGGGGCGGACGCGAGCGAGCCCGCTGCGGCCGACGCTGATGAGCCTGTCGCCGTCCAGTCCTCCGACGCCGAGCCCGGCGACCACGGCCTCGGCGACCCCCAGGACGAGCTCAAGCCGGACGAAGGGCCCGACGAGGCTCCCGGCGAGGTGAAGAGCGGCGAGAGCGACCTCAAGCCGGAAGACGAGCCCCCGGGCGGCGAGGCGGCCGTGCGCGTGGCACGCGGCAAGGACGGGGACGAGCGCCCGTGACCGAGCCGATCCGATGCACCTGGACGGGCATGGCGGCGGACCCGATGTACATCGCCTACCACGACGAGGAGTGGGGCCGCCCGATCAGTGGCGACGACGCGGTCTTCGAGCGCGTGGCTCTGGAGGGATTCCAGTCGGGCCTGTCGTGGCTGACGATCCTGCGCAAGCGGGAGAACTTCCGTGCCGCCTTCGACCGCTTCTCCATCCCCAAGGTGGCCTCCTACACCGAGCAGGACGTGGAGCGTCTGCTCGGCGACGCGGGCATCGTACGCAACCGGGCCAAGATCGAGGCCGCGATCAGCAACGCGAAGGCCGCCATGGACCTGCCGGAGGGCCTGTCGGACCTGGTGTGGCGCTTCGCCGACCCCGGCGCGCCCGTGCCGAGGACGATGGCCGACGTGCCCGCGACCACCCCGGGCTCCAAGGCACTGGCCAAGGAGCTGAAGAAGCGCGGCTTCAAGTTCGTCGGCCCGACCACGGTCTACGCGTTGATGCAGGCCATCGGCCTGGTCAACGACCATATTGAGGGCTGCGTGGCGCGTTCACGCTGAGCTCGGCCGTGTGGGTCCGCCCGAGTGACCCGCCGAGCTCGATGGTGACGGCGGGCCGCCGCCCCGGCCGCACCGAGACGGTGTCGTCCGCGCTGACGACGCCGCGTGCCGGGCGGTCCAGCGTCAGCGTCACCGCGTCCACGGTCCTGCTCGGGTCGGCCACGGCCAGGAAGACCCGACCACCGGCCCGCCGCACGAGCACCGCGCAGGGCGCGTCCACGGTGACGCCCTCGACGGCGCCCGCCGCCCAGAACGTGGCCGCCACCAGCTCCCGCGTCCGCACGGCCTGCACCAGGGGCGTGTTGGCCATCACCCGCACGGGACGCGACCCGCGGAACCTCCGCGTCCGCTCGCGCGACGCTCCCGGCAGCACCACGTAGGCGTAGGAGGCGTTCTCGGGGTCCACGCCGTGGTCGAACCAGAAGGCCACGTACCGCCGCGTGACGGGGTCGAACGCGCCGCCCGTGTCGTCGCCCCGGTTGATCTCGCACCACCTTCCGGTACGCGTCTCCACGAGGCTCATCGCCCCCTCCATCACGTAGCCGCCGACGCCCGGCAGGTGCGCCCAGCCGTCCCCCAGGTACGGCTCCGCATCCGTGGCCCGGTTCTCCACCACGGTTTCGACCGCGTGGCCATCGGAGCCGGTGATGCCGCTGCCCAGCGCCACCACGGCCGTGTCCAGGCAGAACCACGACTTGCGCGCCCGCGGGCCGGCCCCGTCGCCGGCCAGCTCCATGGCGGCGACGCCGTACCGGCCGTCGAGCACCGCCCCGCCTGCCCACGCGTTGGCCGGACGGTAGGCGCTGAAGGACAGGTCCTCGCGCTCACTGGCGCCGACCGTGGTGCCCGGCAGCCGGTACGGGTCCACCGTGGGCCAGAAGTCCTCGCCGAACTGGCCCAGATCGCTCGTGTAGAGGTAGGTCATGCCGTCGCCGGTGTACCAGCCGTGCAGGTTCTCCCCGTTGATCGCCTCGTAGGCGGCGACGCGCCGCGACGAGAGGCTGATCGCGAAGGACCAGCCGGGCCGCCGGTGCACCACCCGGTCCATCGACGGGAACACGAAGTGCCCGACGGGTCCCGCCCCCGCCTCGATGGCCTTGTCGTCCAGCACCGCGACCGCCCGCCGGGTCTCCGGGACGTCCGCGTGCTCCAGGTACGGGCGGTTCGTGCCGCGCTCGATCCACCCCTTGGCCAGCTCGCGGAACCGGCCCGCGTACGGCTCGGGCGCGCTCCGCGCGAGCAGCAGAACGGCCCCGATCGCGCCATGACCTGCCACGGCGTCGGAGAAGGCCTGCCGCGTGGCCGCCCGCCCCCGCACGGTGTCCATCAGCAGGCCGTCGTGGACGAACGGGGCGAAGGAGCCCTCGACCGCGTCCAGCACCACTCGCCGCCCGGGATCGGTCACCTCCCAGGGCGACCCGTCGAGCAGCGCGAGCGTCTCGGCGACCGCGATGAGCAGCGACAGGCCGTAGGAGCCGGTGTACGCCACGCACTCGTGCTGGATGAACGACCCGTCGCGGTAGAAGCCGTCGCCGGACTCGGCGTAGCCGAACACGCTGCCACGCCCGCCGTCCCGCACATCCGACAGGCAGTCGCGGGCCAGCGCCAGCTTGTCAGCACTACGCCCGGCGATCCCGCGGAAGGCGACGATGGACGCCTTGTCCGCCCGGTTCGCGCCGCTCTCGGACACCTCGGGGTGACGGGTGCGGCGGTCGGCGTCCGGGCAGAACCGGTCGATCGCCCCCAGGTACGCCTCCAACCTGGCCGCGTCGAGCCGGTCCCCGAGCAGCACGCACGTGCGGCTCAGCTGGGCCGGCGTGCCGATCTCCCAGAACCACCAGTTGCCCGTCTCAGGCAGCCGCTCGTTGTAGTGCCGCTCGTAGAGCACGTCGAGCGCGTCCACCAGCCGCGACGCGACGGTGTCGTCGCCGTGCTGCGCGGTTCCCGGCGTGGCCCAGGCCGTGGCGATCCGCCGAAGGCGGCCGTAGCTGCCCGTCACGTTGCCCGGACCGCCGTCCAGTGGCAGGTCGGGCCAGAGCAGGCCGTGTCCACCACCGGGCGACATCGAGGCCAGCCGGCCGTCGGCCGCCTCGCTCAGCCTGGCCAGCGGCCCGGCGTAGACCGGGTCGGAAGGGTCGACGTCGCCGCCGGTGAGCAGCCCGAGTGCGGTCGCACGCAGTCCCTCGAACGCGGCGGCCTGGGACACGGAGCGGTGGGACGCGGCGGCTTCCCGCGCGGCCGGCCGTGGTGCGGACGTCACTCGGCGTGGAACGTGGGTCGTTCCTTGGCGAGGAAGGCGCGGGTGGCGTTCTGGTGGTCCAGAGTGGCGACGCATTCGTCCTGGATGTCGGCCTCCATGGCCAGCGAGTCGGACAGCGAGTGCGTCGCGGCGTAGGCCAGCGCCCGCTTGGTGGCGGCGTAGGCCAGGGTGGGGCCCTGCGCGAGGCGCACGGCCAGCTCCTGGGCGGTCTTCAGCACGTCGTCGGCGGCAACCACGCGCGTGACCAGGCCCAGCTCCAGCGCGCGGGCCGCGTCGAGCGGCTCGCCGAGCAGCAGCAGCTCGGTCGCGCGCCCCTGGCCCACCAGGCGCCGCAGCGTCCACGAGGCGCCCGAGTCGGGTGCCAGGCCGATGCCGGCGAAGGCCAGCGCGAACTTCGCCTTCTCCGAGGCCACCCGCAGGTCGCAGGCGAAGGCCAGGGACGCGCCCGCCCCGGCCGCGACGCCGTTGACCGCGGCCACCACCGGCTTGGGCATGGTGGTGATCAGCTCGACGATCGGGTTGTAGTGCTCGCGCACGGTGTCGGCCAGGCCGCGGCCCGCCTCCAGGTTGTCCGCGTGCTCGCGCAGGTCCTGGCCCGCGCAGAAGGCCCGCCCCGAGCCGGTGAGCAGGACGGCTCTGACCTCGCGGTCCTGCGCCGCGTCGCGCAGCGCGGTGAGGAGGCGCTCCTTGGTCGCCGCGGTCAGTGAGTTCATCGCTTCTGGACGGTCGAGGGTGATGGTGGCGACTGCGTCGGCCACGTCGTAGCGGATCAAATCAACTCCCTGTCGACGAACGAGGCGGCTGCGGGCAGCAGCCGGGCGGCCTCCTGCTCGAAGTAGGCTCTGGCCTTCTCGCCCGGCCAGCCGGCGGGCAGCAGCTCGGGCGGCAGGCCCGGGTCGCGGAAGAGGAAATTGCGCCAGCCGTGCACGAGCCTGCTCCTGGTGGCGAAGACCTGGTCCGCGGGAGCCCCATCGGGCAGCGTGCTGATCAGCGTGACAGCCTCGGCCAGCCATTGCTCGTACGCCTCGCCGATGGCGTCCAGATCCCATGCGCGGGCCACCAGCCGGCGCGGGTCGCCCTCGAGCACGGCGTCGAACCGGTCGGCCCGGACGCCCTCGCTTTCCAGCAGGTTGTCCAGCTCGATCGATGATCGTGGACCGATCCACGTCGTCTCCGACAGCGACGCGTAGCCGAGGAACGCCAGGTCCGCCCTGAGCCGTTCCCTGCGCGGCCGCTCCTTGACCGGCTCGAAGACGATCAGATGCCACCGGCCCTGCCAGGTCAACGTTCCGGCTCGGTAAATTCTCAGCGCCGCCTCGTCCAGGCGCCTGACACACTTCGGCGTGAGTCCGTAGCCGGCTCCCTGAGGCAGCCTGATCGGTCTCAGCCACCCCTGGCGCACCATGCGTGAAACGGCGGTGCGAACGGCGGGAGCGGCTATTTCCAGGGGCTTCATGAGCCTGACGAGCGCGGCGACGGACGCCTGTCCACCGCGCGAGCGCAGGTGGTCTCCGTAGAGGTCGAACAGAGCGGCGCGAGCGTGCACGAAGTCCAGTTTGGACGTCAACGCACGCCTCGACAACGCATTCTGGGAGGAGATCGTTACCCATGAGCGCTCTCGATGCGGGAGAATAGGACATCACAGAAGACGTGAATGCGCCGACCACCCCCCATGGGCGGTCGGAAATCGCGGGCCGCGGGAGCCCAAGGCAGGAAGGGATGCACGCATGGCGGCGATGAAGCCGCGGACCGGCGATGGTCCGCTCGAGGTC
Organism: Nonomuraea sp. NPDC049784; assembly: GCF_040659615.1. Lineage (NCBI taxonomy): Bacteria > Bacillati > Actinomycetota > Actinomycetes > Streptosporangiales > Streptosporangiaceae > Nonomuraea > Nonomuraea sp. NPDC049784. The sequence continues at coordinate 16,149 of NZ_JBFAMX010000058.1, read as the reverse complement.
ACCAAGGAAGGGCGCGGCATTGTCATGCGGGTCCCCCTGGAAGGTGGCGGCCGGCTCGTCGTGGAGATTTCCGCCGACGAGGCAAAGGCGCTCGGCGAGGCGTTGAAGAACGTCGTCGGCTGAGAGCTCCCGTTAGACAGATTGATCCACGACCCTGGCGTAATCCGGCGCCAGGGTCGCTGACGTTTGAGGAGATATCCCGTGCCCATTGAGACCACTGCGTCGGTGGTCGCCGAGGTTCCCGACGGCGCCGAGCTCCTGGCCGTCCCCTACACCTCCGACCTCAGCCCCGAGGTCGAGCTGCACCTGCCGGTGCCTGATCTGCTGGCCCACTACGAGGCCAAGGGCGAGGCGGGGGAGATCGTCGAGGTCCCCGTGGCACGGGCAGGCGGCGTGGGCCGCGTCCTGCTCTACGGCGTGGGCGACGGCTCGCCGCGTGCCCTGCGCAAGGCCGCTGCGGCGCTGGCCCGCAAGGCCAAGGGCAGGGACACGCTGACCGTGGTGCCGCCCGAGGGCGACGTGGCGACGTTCGCCGAGGCGGCGTTGCTGGCGGCTTACTCGTTCAAGATCGGTAGCGAGGGCAAGAAGCCGGTGCGGGCGCTGACGTTCGCGGGCGCCGACGCGGCGCAGGTGCGGCGCGCGCAGGTCGTGGCGCAGGCGGTGGCGCTCGCCCGCGACCTGACCAACACACCCTCCTCCGTCAAGGACCCCGCCTGGCTGGCCGAGCGGGCCGCCGAGCGCGGGGTGCCCGTGCGTGTCTGGGACGAGGAGCAGCTCCAGGCCGACGGGTTCGGCGGCATCCTCGCCGTCGGGAAGGGCTCGGCCAGCCCGCCCAGGCTCATCCAGCTCTCCTACACGCCCGCCGAGCCGACCGACCGGCACGTGGTGCTGGTGGGCAAGGGGATCACGTTCGACTCGGGCGGGTTGTCGCTCAAGCCGACCGAGAACATGAAGACCCAGAAGACCGACATGGCGGGCGGCGCGGTCGTGATCGCCGTGCTCGGCGCGCTGGCCGAGCTGGGCGCCCCCGTACGGGTCACCGGGCTGATCGCGTCCGCCGAGAACATGCCTTCCGGCACGTCCCAGCGGCCCAGCGACGTGATCAGACATTACGGCGGGCGCACGGTCGAGGTGCTCAACACCGACGCCGAGGGGCGGCTGGTGCTGGCCGACGCGCTCGCCTACGCCGACGCCGTGCTCGACCCCGACGCGGTGGTGGACATCGCCACGCTCACCGGCGCGATCACGGTGGCGCTCGGCCGCAACGTCGGCGCCGTCTACGCCTCCGACGACGTGCTGGCCAAGCAGCTCCTGGACGCCGCGGAGACCAGCGACGACCGGCTGTGGCGGATGCCGCTGATCGAGGACTACAGGCCCGCGCTGGAGTCGTCGATCGCCGACCTGGCCAACGTCGAGTCGGGGTCGAGGTTCGGGGCCGGGTCGATCACGGCGGCGCTGTTCCTGCGGGAGTTCGCGGGCCGGCGTCCGTGGGCGCACCTCGACATCGCCGGGGTCGGGCGCAGCACGGTGGACGAGGGCACGCTCACCAAGGGCGCCACCGGGTTCGGTGTCCGCCTCCTCCTGGAGTGGCTCGCCGGCGCATAGTCGGCGATCCCCTCCCGGAGTGGCTCGCCCGCTCCTAGTCGGCGATCTTGATCGCCGCGAGCAGGCCGTCGCCCAGCGGCATGAGCACCGAGCGGAGGCGGTCGTCCGACTGCACCAGCTTGCCCACCTCGCGCAGCGCCACCGTGTCGGTGTCGCGCTGCGCCGGGTCGGCCACCCGGTTGCGCCACAACATGTTGCCGAAGGCCACGATGCCGCCCACGCGGAGCAGGCGGATCGCCTCTGCCAGGTAGTCGGCGTACTCCTGCCTCGCGCCGTCGGCGAACACCAGGTCGTAGCCGCCGTCCGACAGCCGCGGCAGCACGTCGAGCGCCCGGCCCGAGATGAGCCGCACTCGCCCGCCGGAGAAGCCCGCCTCGGCGAACGCCTGTCTGGCCAGCCGCTGGTGCTCCGGCTCGACGTCGACGCTCGTCAGCGTGCCGTCCGTACGCATGCCGCGTAGCAGCCAAAGGCCCGAGACGCCGCAGCCCGTGCCGATCTCGACGACCGACTTGGCGTTGACCGCGGTGGCGAGGAAGCACAGCGCCGCCCCGCCGCCGGGAAGGATGGGTGTGGCCCCCATCTCCAGCCCGCGTTGCCGCGCCGCATGCAAGACCTCATCTTCCTGATGGAACTGCTCTGCATAGGCCAGAGTGGCCTCCACCGGACTGGTCATCGGCCGCCTCCCCCCACTTTCGTGCGATTGGTCCGCGTGATTGGCACCGATCGCAGCCTAGGGGAGACGCGCCGGGACGGGAACTCAGGAGGCTCCCAAGGCGTTGCAGGTTTAGACGGGCTTTGCCGGTCCGAAGGCAGCAGTGCGCACGAAGGGACGAAACCAGGCACTATGGCGGTAGCGGTGGTCCCAAAGAGAGGAGTTCTGGTGGACGAAAGCGACCACCAGGCAGATACTCCCGTGTCGTCTGACTGGACTCCTCCTACGTGGGAGGAAGTCGTGCGGACACATTCCGCACGCGTGTATCGGCTGGCATACCGGCTGACCGGCAACGTCCATGATGCCGAAGACCTGACCCAGGAGGTCTTCGTCCGGGTCTTCAGATCGTTGTCGAGCTACACCCCGGGCACGTTCGAGGGGTGGCTGCACCGGATCACGACGAACCTGTTCCTCGACATGGCGCGGCGTAAGCAGCGCATCAGGTTCGAGGGGCTCGCCGACGACGCCGCCGAGCGGTTGCGCGGCCGGGAGCCGTCTCCGGCGCAGGCGTTCGACGACGCCCATCTGGAGCCCGACATCCAGGCCGCCCTCGACGCGCTCGCTCCGGAGTTCCGGGCCGCGATCGTGCTGTGTGACATCGAGGGCCTGTCTTACGAGGAGATCGCGGCCACGCTCGGCGTCAAGCTGGGTACGGTCCGAAGCCGTATTCACCGTGGCCGGGCGCAGTTGCGGGAAGCACTCGATCATCGAGCCCCCCGTAATTCTCAACTCCCCCCGACCGTGATCCGTGGGGAGGAAGTCTGATGACTCATCTTGGAGAACGCGTTTCGGCGCTCGTGGACGGTGAACTCAACCACACCGAACGCGAACGCGCGCTGGCTCACTTGACCTTCTGTGGTGACTGCAGGCGAGAGGTCGAGTCGATGCGGGCGCTTAAGTCGCGCCTGCGTGCGCTGGAAGGGCCGGCGATGCCGGCCGACCTGACGATGTCCCTGCTCCGGATGGCGGAGCCGGGAGGGCCGCTGCCCCCGAGGGAGCGCCCTTTTCCTTCCCGCACGTTCGGCGGGGTGCCCATTCCTGGCCCGCACACCATCGCTCCGCCGGACAACCGCCCGCGCAGGGACACCACTGGTGGGGCTTCGGGCCCGGGGCGCGGTAGGCGGCGCTCGACCTACGTGGCGGTAGGGGTGGTCTCCGCGGCCGTCGCGCTCGGCACCTTCTTCGCGACCACCGGCGTGGGGCAGAACAACCCGGCGCCCCCGGTGGAGCTGTTCCAGCAGCCGCGGACCACACCGGCGAGTGCGCCTTCGACCGCCACTCCTTGACCTGCGGCTATGCCTGGGAGACCAGGACTTGGCGTACTCGGCAGCGCATGGGGCATACGATCTGGTTTCGGGGATTTGTCACAAGCGATTCCTGACAAATGCTTTATAACCCTCGTATACCGCACGAGCGAGGATTGCGGTGGCCGAGCCAAGGAGTGGTGAGACTTAGATGACCGACGAGACGCGTCCCACCGAAGGTCGCACGACGTCGGACTACCCCGAACCACAGGGGCGGCCGGACTTCCTGCCCGCGGACGACTCGCCCGAAGTGCCGAGCCCGCGGCAGGAGCCGCCCGCCTCGTTCGGCACTTCTTGGGGCGATCCATCGGGCCGCCCCATCTCGGGGGTGCCACCGTACGGCGGTTCGCCGCCAAGCGGCCCTTCCTATGGCGCCCCGTCGTTCACCACCCCCCCGTTCAGCGCCTCCGGCTCCTACGAGAGCCCCTCGTACGGCAACTCCTACGAGACTTCTTCGTACGGCAGCTCCTATGAGAGCCCCTCGTTCGGCAGTTCCTACGAGAGCCCTTCGTACGGCAGCTCTTATGAGAGCGGCACCTCGTTCGGCGGTGGCCCGGACAACGGGACGCGCGCCTATGAGGCCCCGATGTTCGGCGGCCCGCCTCCTTCCGGTCCTTCCGGTCCTTCCGGTCCGTCAGGTGGTGGGACGCCGCTGCCACCGCCGCGCCAGGCGCTTCCCATGGGCACGGGCTGGGCGCCGCCGCCTCCGGGCGCGCAGGGCGTTCCCGGGCCCCGGCGCATACCGAGCACCGCCTTCCTCGTCTCGACCGCCGTGGCCATCGCGCTGGTGGCCTCGTTGTTCGGCAGCGTCGGCACGTACCTGCTCACCAAGCCGAGCGGCGGCAGCGACCCCTCCTACAGCCTCGGCCCCTTGCCGACCGGCGCGACCAACCGGGAGCCCGGCTCGGTGGCGGGCGTGGCCGCGCGGGTCCTGCCCAGTGTGGTCTCGATCGAGGCCGGTACCACCACCGAGGGCGCGACCGGATCAGGCTTCCTGATCAAGAACGGCTACGTGGTCACCAACAACCACGTCGTCGCCCTGGCCGCCAAGGGCGGCGAGATCCGGATCATGTTCAACAACCGGAAGACCACTTCGGGCCGCATCGTGGGCCGCGACCCCGGCTCCGACCTGGCCGTGGTGAAGCCGGAGGACACGTTCGGGACGCCGGAGATCACCCTCGGCAACTCCGACCAGGTCGTGGTCGGCGACCCGGTGATCGCGATCGGCTCCCCGCTCGGCCTGACGGGCACGGTGACGACCGGCATCGTAAGCTCGCTCAACCGCCCGGTCATCGCTGGCGACGAGACCGGCACCAGCACCGAGGAGCCCGCGTACATCAGCGCCATCCAGACCGACGCCGCCATCAACCCAGGCAACTCGGGCGGGCCGCTGGTGAACGGCAAGGGCGAGGTCGTCGGGGTGAACTCGGCCATCGCCACCCTCGGCCGTTCGGAGAGCAGCCAGAGCGGCAGCATCGGCCTGGGCTTCGCGATCCCGGTCAACCAGACGCGGCGCGTGGCCGAGGAACTGATCACGACCGGCAAGGCCAAGCGACCCAAGATCGGCATCATCCTGGACAAGGACTACAAGGGCCAGGGCGTGAAGATCGCCTCGGGGCCCAGCGGAGGGACCCAGCCGGTGGACGCCAACGGGCCCGCCGGCAAGGCCGGTCTGAAGGCGGGCGACGTGATCCTTGAGATCGACGGCCTGACCCTGCAGGACGGGAACGAGCTGATCGCCCTGATCCGCAGCAAGGCACCGGGGTCCAAGATCACTATCAAATACCAACGCGCCGGCAAAGACCACACCGCCACTCTCACCGTCGTAGCCGAAGACGAGCCCACCCCGACGCCGTCCTGATCCTTTCTCCGCCCGTGTCCGGTGGCTGATGTCCCGCCGCGACGCGTCCTTTGGATTCGTTACGGCTGCGCCCGTTTTGGGTGCCCGTCCTTGGGGTCCTTTACGGCTGCGCACGGTGGGCACCACCCACCGACGCGGGTGGCCGACCTTCCAGGGGGACGCTTACCAGCTTCCCCGGCGCACCGCCGTAACGGACGAGCTTGGCCGTCTGGGTGGTCGACACGTGGGCCTGGGCAGGTGACGTGTGGGCCTGGGCGGGTGACGTGTGGAGCTTGGGCGGTGCCTTGCCGCTTGGGCCCACGGCCGCCCGCTCGCCCGCCGTGCCAGCGCGCACCGCAGCACAGCCCCTCACAGGTCCGCCACAACGCGACCCGCACGCCCAGCCACAACGGGCCCCGTTCGCTCGCCACAACGTGCCCCGTACGCTCCGCCACGACGGAATGCGTTCGCCCGCCACGACGGAACGCGTCCGGCCCAGCCACGACGTGCCCCGTACGCTCCGCCGCAACGGGGCCCATCCCGACTCAGGCGCCCGCCGCAATGCGACGCTCACCGGCCGCGTGTCCGAGGCCGGCTGCACCTCGGCGGTCGGCTGAGTGGTGTCAGTAGGGGATTGGGCTGGTCGGTGGTGGGTGGGGGGGTGAAGTGGCGGAATGGGGGTGGGGGGTGTATGGCGGGAATGTCGGTGATATGACCGAGGGGGACGACCGACCTACCCATAGAAGCCTTTAGTCTGTGGATAGGCCGGGGATGTCCTCGGAGAGGTTGGACTGCGGTAGGAGCTCACGGTGTTCGGACTCGGGTGGATGGAGGTCGGAGCGCTGATCGTCATCGCGCTGCTCGTCTTCGGTCCCGACAAGCTGCCTCAGGCCGCCTCGCAGGCAGGCAAGACGCTGCGGAATCTGCGCCGGATGGCGAACAACGCTCGTGACGACCTGCGGACCGGTCTGGGCCCGGAGTTCTCCAACTTCGACCCCGCCGACCTCAACCCGCGGAACTTCGTGCGCAAGCACCTCCTCGACGACCTCGAGGACGACTGGAACGACAACAAGCCCCGTGAGCTGGAGCCCGCCACCACGGCTCCCTACGTTTCCGAGCCGGTGGACGAACTGGGCTACGGGGAATTGCCCCCTTACGACTCAGAAGCGACCTGACGCCCTAAAAGCCGACCACCTAGAGGGCTCGCAGGGGCTCATACGACCCGCCCGGACCGCACACAATGCATGCGGGGGGCTCAAACGGCTCCTGGCTCGCTCCGGACCACTTCGCTTTCCCGCTATAGCCCGCCGGACCCCAAACCGCCTATATGGCCCTCTGGGGTCCTCAGAGCCCTCTACAGCGGCCGATGGCGGATGCCATGACTCGGCCCCGGCCCCGGCCGCACTACGGCTCTAGGGTCACACCACGGCCCGTGAGCCATCGCCCCGACTTCGGAGCCGGCAAGTGGCCATGCCCGACTCGGGGCCGTGCGGCGGTCCGGCGGCCGCGTCTCTGCTTCTTCCCCTCGCGTCCTCTCTGGTGGTCGACCCGGTTCACGTGTCGACCACCCAGACGGCCAAGCTCGTCCGTTACGGCGGTGCGCCGGGGAAGCTGGTAAGCGTCCCCCTGGAAGGTCGGCCACCCGCGTCGGTGGGTGGTGCCCACCGTGCGCAGCCGTAAAGGACCCCAAGGACGGGCACCCAAAACGGGGCGAGCGTCGCAGCAGACATCAACCACCGTGCGCAGCCGTAAAGGATCCAGGATGGGTCAGCGGGGGGAGAGGTTGAGGTGGAGGCCCTTGAGGCTGGTGGAGCGCTTGCTGAGGCTGTCGGCGATCTTTCGGAGTTCGGCGGCGGCCGGGGCGTCGGGCTCGGTCAGGACCAGGGGCTTGCCTTCGTCGCCGCCCTCGCGGAGCCGAAGGTCGATCGGGACCTGGCCCAGCAGCGGGACGCGCGACCCCAGCGTGCGGGTCAGCGCGTCGGCGACCGTCTGGCCGCCGCCCTCCCCGAACACCGCGATGCGCTCGTCGCAGTGGGGGCACGGGAGCCAGGCCATGTTCTCGATGACCCCGGCGATCTGCTGGTGCGTCTGCGCGGCGATCGAGCCCGCCCGCTCGGCCACCTCGGCGGCGGCCATCTGCGGCGTCGTCACGACCAGGATCTCCGCCGTCGGCAGCCGCTGCGCCACCGAGATCGCGATGTCGCCGGTGCCCGGGGGCAGGTCGAGGAGGAGTACGTCGAGGTCGCCCCAGTAGACGTCGGCCAGGAACTGGTGGAGCGCCCGGTCGAGCATCGGCCCGCGCCAGACCACCGGCGTGTTGCCCTCCGGCTTGAACATGCCGACTGAGATGACCTTGATGTCGTGGGCCATCGGCGGCATGATCATGTCTTCGACCTTGGTGGGCCGCTCGGCGGCGCCCAGCATGCGCGGGATGCTGTGGCCGTAGATGTCGGCGTCGACGATGCCGACCTTCATGCCGTTGGAGGCCATCACGGCGGCCAGGTTGACCGTCACGGACGACTTGCCTACCCCGCCCTTGCCGCTGGCCACCGCGAACACGCGGGTCAGCGAGCCCGGCTGGTTGAACGGGATCTCCTTCTCCGGCCCGCGGTCGCCCCGCAGCTTGGTCTGGAGGGCCTTGCGCTGCTCGGTGCTCATGACATCGAGCTCGATCTGGACACCAGTCACGCCGTCCAGCTTGGCGACGGCGTTCGTGACGTCACGGCGGATCGTGTCCTTCAGCGGACACCCCGCCACGGTGAGGAAGACGCCCACGCGCACCACGCCGTCGGGAGCGATATCGATGCTCTTGACCATGCCGAGGTCCGTGATCGGCCGACGGATCTCGGGGTCGATGACGGTGGCAAGGGCGGCCGTCACCTGTTCCTGGGTTAGTGCCATCGAAGTCTCGGCACGAGGGAGTGCCGTCCCTCCTTAGTCGGTATATGTGTGACAGGCGCAGGACGCCAGTGAGGATGCCCCTCCATGGTATGAACCGGAGGCCTCGCTGAGTTAATCCGTGCTGTTAGATGTCTGTGCAACAACGTCTTAAGGTTACTCCGTGACTCTTCTGCGCGACGAGGGCCTGACCGCCGAGGAGCTGGCGATCTGGCGGATGTTGCAGCGCGCCCAGGTGCGCATCACCCGCCACCTGGAGGCGGAGCTGCTCGTCGCCCATGACCTGCCGCTGGCCCCGTATGAGGTGCTCATGCAGCTGGCCGAGGCGCCGGAGCGGCGGCTGCGCATGAACGACCTCGCCGACCGCGTCCTGCTCTCCCGCAGCGGCCTGACCAGGCTGATCGACCGGCTGCAGCGCGACGGGCTGGTGTCGCGCGAGGCGTGCGCCGACGACGCCCGCGGGTTGTTCGCCGTGCTGACGGACCACGGTGCGGCGCGGCTGGCCGAGGCCACGCCGACCTACCTGCGCGGCGTCAGGACCCAGTTCCTCGACCTGCTGGGCGCCGGGGAGCTGTCCCGTATACGGTCGATGGTCGCCAAGCTTGACATCAGCGGTGCTCCCTGAGCTCTTCCAGAAGCCGCCGCCCGGCCTCAGCGGTGCTCCTTGAGCTCCTCCAGGAGCCGCCCGAGCTCCGCGCGCAGGTAGTCGCGCGTGGCCACTTCGTTCAGAGCCAGCCGCAGCCCCGCGATCTCCCTCGTCAGGTACGCGATCTCGGCCTGGTTACGCTCGGCGGCCTCGCGGTCCTGCTCGTACTGGATGCGGTCGCGGTCGCTCTGCCTGTTCTGGGCGAGCAGGATCAGCGGCGCGGCGTAGCTGGCCTGCAGCGACAGCATCAGCGTGAGGAAGATGAACGGGTACGGGTCGAACTTGAGGTTCGGTGGCGCGACCGCGTTCCAGATCACCCAGAGCCCCACGAACACGGTCATGTAGACGATGAATCGCGCAGTGCCGAGGAAGCGGGCGATCTGCTCCGAAAGGCGGCCGAACGCCTCCGGGTCGTAGTGCGGCCGCAACGTGCGGCGCAGGGCCCGCGGCTGGTCCAGTCGTTCAGTCGTCACGGTCGTCGGCCCTCTCGCGCCAGTCCTCGGGAAGCATGTGGTCGAGCACGTCGTCGACCGTCACCGCGCCGACGAGCCGGCCCAGCTCGTCGACGACGGGGGCGGCGACGAGGTTGTAGTTCGCCAGGTAGTAGGCGACCTCGCGGAGGGAGAAGTCCGGCCTGATCGGGTCGATCGACGGGTCGATCACGCCGCCGAGCAGGGTGGACGGCGGCTCGCGCAGCAGCCGCTGGAAATGCGAGACGCCCAGGTACGTGCCCGTGGGCGTCTCCGTGGGCGGCCGGCTCACGTAGACCTGGGCGGCGACGGCCGGCGACAGGTCCTGCTGCCGGATGTGGGCGAGTGCCTCGGCCACCGTGGCGGTGGGCGGCAGGATCACCGGCTCGCTGGTCATCACGCCGCCCGCGCTGGTCTCCGGGTATGTCAGCAGGCGCCGGACCGGGGCCGCCTCATCCGGCTCCATCAGCGCCAGCAGCCTGGTCGCCTGCTCTTCCGGGAGGTCGTGCAGCAGGTCGGCGGCGTCGTCGGGGCCCATCTCCTCCAGCACGTCCGCCGCTCGCTCGGGATCCAGCGTGCCGAGGATGCTGATCTGGTCGTCCGGAGGCAGCTCCTCCAGTACGTCGGCCAGCCGGACGTCGTTCAGGGCGCGAGCGATCTCGATCCGCCGCTTGCTGGGCAGGTCGTGCAGCGCGCTGGCCATGTCGGCGGCCCGCAGGGACTCGAACGCGGCGATCAGCCGGGCGGCGCCCTGGTCCTTCTGCAGCTTGTCGAACCCGGACACCTCCTCCCAGTCGACGATCCGGGGCTCGCGCCGCCTGCCCTTGTAGAGGGCGACCTTGGTGATCTCCCAGGTGGACGGCTTGACCTCGTCCATGGCCACGTCGTAGACGGTCATGGGTTCGCCCTCGACCTCGACGGCCAGGTCCAGCATCTCGCCGACCACCAGCGTCTCGGTGGCGCGCTGCTCGAACCTGCGCATGTTGAGCCGCCCGGTGAAGACCACGGCTCCCGCCTCGATGCGGCGTACTCGGGTGATGGGAAGGAACACCTTGCGGCGCGGCTGCACCTCCACCACCAGGCCGTGAACGTTGGGCCGGCGGCCGATGCGCAGACCGACCACGACGTCCCTGACCCGGCCGATCTGGTCCCCCGCAGGGTCGAAGACCGGGGTCCCCGCGAGCCGGGCCACGAAGATCTGCACGTGGTCAGGCTAACAGTGCTCATCCATTGCGCCCCGAACACCTCACATGTCAGTATCCAACGTACTTAACGGTGATTACTGGCCAGGTGGTGGGCGATGAGGTATGCGGGGCTCGGGCTCGCGTTCGTGTCCTCGTGGTGTTTCGCGTTCTCGGGGCCGATGGCCAAATACCTCATCACGGCCGGGTTGGCGCCGATTGAGGCCGTCTGGACGCGGATGGCGGGCGCGGGGCTGCTACTGGTGGTCGTGCTGGCCGTGGTGAAGCCGCGGGCGCTGCGGATCCCCAGATCGAGGCTGCCGTTCTTCGGGCTGTATGCGGTGATGGCGGTGGCGGGGGTGCAGTCGCTGTATTTCGTGGCGATCACCCGGTTGCCGGTGGGGGTCGCGTTGCTGCTGGAGTTCATGGCGCCGGTGATGGTGGTGGCCTGGGTGCGGTTCGTACGGAAGGTACGGCTCGCGCGGGCCGCCTACATCGGGGCGGTCGTGGCCGTCGTGGGCCTCGCGATCGTCGTCGAGGTCTGGCAGGGAATGCGGCTGGACGCGCTGGGCCTGCTGCTCGGACTGCTGGCCGGAGCCTGCTGCGCCGGATATTTCCTCATGAACGATAGCTTCGGCGACGACGTGGACCCGCTCGGCCTGATCGCCTGGGGGATGGCGGGAGCGGCCGTGGTCCTGATCCCGTTCGCCCGGCCGTGGAACATCCCGTGGGACGCCTTCACGGCCACGGCCACACCGGACGGCGGCCGGACGCTGCCGGTGCTGGGGGCGTACCTGTGGATGGTGCTGGTCGCGACCGTGATCGCGTACATCCTTGGAGTGAACGCCGTGCGGCGGCTGTCCGCCGCGGTGGGGGCCACGGTCGCCTCGCTGGAGGTGATCGGCGGTGCGGTGGTGGCCTGGGCTCTGGTCGGCGAGACGCTGGGCGTCTTCCAGATACTGGGGGGCCTGCTCGTGCTGTCCGGCGCGCTGCTCGCCCAGACCGCGACCGCGATCGCCCAGCCGTCACCGGCGGTGGAGCCCGAAGCGCAGCCCATCGGTGTCAGCGGCCAGGGCTGAGGCGCGGGACTCAGGCGGTAGAGACGGGCGGCGTGAGGCGCAGGACGGTGGAGTCGCGGGCCCAGCGCTCGGTCAGGTGCTCGCTGTCGCGGGCGTTGAGCCGCTCCTTGGCCAGCGCCGCCACGGCGTCGGCCGCCGCGCCCTGGTCGACGACCGTGACCGCCGCGTCGAACTCCACCAGCCGGGCGCCGTTGTCCTTGCTGCGCAGCGTGACGTGGACCTGGTCGAGCGCCTCGAGGCCGGGCAGCTCCTGCTCCTCGCCCCCCGTCACCAGGTAGATCGCCCCTTCGTGCCAGGTGTGCCAGGCCAGGCGGGGGCGGTCGAGCGTGAGCCAGAGGATGCCGGACTTCTTGGCGCCCTCCTCGATGGCCGCAGCGTTCTCGGTCACATCCCCGACTGTAGCCCTCACCGCCACCCGCCGCACTTCGGCCGAGGTCCCTTAGGGGGAAGGGCGGGGACGGCGCTAGCGTGTGCGCATGCGTTCACGTCGTTCGGTGCTCGCCGTGCCAGGCAGCAACCCGCGGTTCCTCGAGAAGGCCCAGACGCTGCCCGTCGACGAGGTCTTCCTCGACCTGGAGGACTCCGTCGCGCCGCTGGCCAAGGAGGAGGCGCGCAAGAACATCGTGACCGCGCTGCGCGAGGGCGACTGGGCCGGCAGGACACGCGTGGTCAGGGTCAACGATCTCACGACGCAGTGGACGTACCGGGACGTGATCGAGGTCGTCGAGGGGGCCGGGGAGTTCCTCGACTGCGTGATGCTGCCCAAGGTGCAGGACCCCACCGAGGTGGTCTGGCTCGACACGCTGCTCACCCAGATCGAGAAGACCATGGGGTACGAGGTCGGCCGCATCGGTATCGAGGCGCAGATCGAGAACGCCCGCGGCCTGGTGAACGCCGACGCCATAGCGGGCTCGTCCAAACGCCTGGAGACCCTGGTGTTCGGCCCGGCGGACTTCATGGCGTCGATCAACATGCGCACGCTCGTCGTCGGCGAGCAGCCGCCCGGCTACGTCGAGGGCGATGCCTACCACTACATCCTCATGCGCCTGCTCATGGCGGCCAGGATGCACGACCTGCAGGTCATCGACGGCCCTTACCTGCAGATCAAGGACGTGGAGGGCTTCAAGCGGGCCGCCAGGAGGTCGGCCGCGCTCGGGTTCGACGGCAAGTGGGTGCTCCATCCCTCCCAGGTCGACGCGGCCAACGAGGTGTTCTCGCCGTCGCAGGAGGACTATGACCACGCCGAGCTCATCCTGGAGGCGTATGAGTACTACACCTCGGTCGAGAAGCGCGGCGCGGTCATGCTGGGCGACGAGATGATCGACGAGGCCTCGCGCAAGATGGCGCTCGTCGTGGCGGCCAAGGGCCGGGCCGCCGGGCTGAGGCGTACGAAGAGCTTCACACCTTGAGCCCGATGGCGGTGAAGAACCAGAACGACGACGTCAGCCAGATCCCGATCAGCGCGGTGAACGCCAGCCCGCCGAGCACCGGCAGCGTCCAGCCGGGCGCGTCACGCTTGGGCAGCGCCAGCAGCTTCGCGGTGAACACGCCGTAGAAGAAGCAGCCGAGCAACGAGTGCGCGAGCACCCGCGGCACGTCGTACTGCAGGCCCAGGGCGTAGAGGCAGTGGAAGGCGACGGGGATCGTGAGCAGGAACGCCAGCCGCCCCGACCAGCGGTGCACGGCGGGCGGGATGGCGATCCCGAGTTTGCCCCACATCGACAGGGCCGAGACGACCTGCACGATCGCCAGGACGAACGCGCCCGTCGTCAGCCACGCCTTCATCGGCAGCGCGGCGGAGAACCCGGCCACGCCCACGGCGAACCCGGTGGGCGTGTGCACCCGCCCGTAGACGCCGAGCGCGAGCGCCGCGAGGCCGCCGGCCAGCAGCGGCACGAGGAGCGGGGTCAGGCTGCGTGATGGCTGGGGTACGGCGGTCATTGCATCTCCTCGATGAAGCCGTCCACGTCCTTCGGGTAGAGCGTGGTGCTGTCGACGGTCACGGGCGCCGTGGGCCGGTCGCCTTGCAACTGGGGGATCGGCACCTGCGTGTCGCCCTCGAACGCGGCGCCGACCTGGGTGAAGCCGCCCTTCGGGCTCTTCAGCACGATCCAGCCGGCCCTGAGTTTGGCGCCCCTGACGGTCGCGGTGGCCCGGTACAAACCCGAGGGCTTGACCACGGTGGGCGCGACGAAGCTCCACTTCCTGCCCCCGACCGCGACCCAGCCCTTGGCCCGGCCACCGCCCAGCGCGGCCGTGACCTTGGCGCTGCCGAACCCGGCCAGCCGCAGGTCGCCGTCCGACTCCGTGCCCTTGAACCAGGCCTCGGCCTTGCCGTCGCAGAAGTAGCCGATGGCCTTGCCGTCTCTGATCGAGATCGCGATGAGGCCGCCGTTGCCCTTGACGTAGCCTCCGTAGTCAGCCTTGGCGATCTTCTTCGGCGCCGTTCGCTCAGGCTCAGGCGTGGGCTCGCCTGAGGATGACGGGGCCGCGGTGGTCTCCTCGGCGGAGGGTGCTTCCGCGGCGGTGTTGGCGGCCTCGTTTCTGGCCGCCGGTGTCGCGATGACGCTGGCGACACCCAGCCCCACGGCGAGCACTGCCCCCGCCGCGAGGGTGATGACAGGTCCCAGCCTTGACATGAACTGCTCCCAGGGTCGAAATGCCGTACGACTCCGAGCATCCGCCTAAATGAGAGGACCGTCTGTGAACTATTGCGCACCGGGCGGACAGAATGGATGGGTGCAGGAGAATCAGCCAGGACATCAGCATCCCTACGGCTACGGCACTCAGCCGCCGGCCTACCCGTACCCGCCGCCGTCCTGGTTCCTGCCGACGCCTCGTGGGGTGCGTTACGACCACCTCGCCAGGACCGCCGCCACGCAGCCGTGGCGGGCGATCGTCGGCACGCTGATCATCGCTGCGGCATTTCTCGTGCTCAGCGCGCTGGCGATCTGGGCCGGTGTGGTGGCGTCGATATTCCTGGGCATCCCGGCGCCGCTCGAGGCCGAGGGCCGGCTGTTCGGCGATCCGGTGCTCTCGCTGGTCGTGGTGTTGATGTCGCTCGCGCCCATGCTCTTCCTCGTGCAGGGCACGGCGGCGCTCGTCCAGCGCAGGCGCCCCGGAACGCTCTCGTCCGTGGCCGGGCGGCTGCGCTGGTCCTGGCTGCTGAGCTGCCTCGGGCTGGCTGCCCTGGCGCTCGTGCTCGGGCAGGGCACGCAGGCGCTCGTGCTGACGCTGTACGGCGAGAACGCCGACATGTTCGGCTGGGCAGGGTGGTCCGGGTTCCTGCCCGCGCTCATCGTGATAGTGCTGCTGGTGCCGTTCCAGGCGGCCGCCGAGGAGTACGTCTTCCGCGGGTGGTTCATCCAGGCGATGGGGGCGCATCTGCGAAATCCGGCCTGGTCCATCCTGCTCGGGTCCGCGTTGTTCATGTCGTTGCACGGGTATTCGTGGGCCGGGCTGATCGACGTGTTCGGGTTCGGGGTCGTCATGGGCTGGCTGACGGTGCGGACCGGGGGGCTCGAGGCGGGGATCGCGCTGCACGTGCTGAACAACCTGCTGGCCTTCGGGCTCGCCGCCGCGGCGGGCAATCTGGAGGGCGCGCTGAGCCAGGGGAAGGTGCCGGTGCCCTGGCAGGCATTGTCCGGGACAGTGGTGCAACTCGGGGTGTATGCGTTTGGTGTGTTGTATCTAGCCAAAAAGCGGTCAATTAATAACATTTCAGGATAAATCGGGCGAGAGGTGCCGGGAATCTCGCTAGAGAGGTCTCGCTATTCCGGCTGAGTCATGCTGGTCTGGATCCTGTGGAACGGACCAGCGGCCTGATTCCACCCGTACGACGAGTTCGACCAATAGGAGGTACGGCGCGTGGCCTCCGGCCCCAGCGAACCGCCTCGGCGACCGCCGGGTGACGACCCGCGTCCTGAGGACGCGTCTGACCCGCGATCTTCGGAAGAGCCGAGGATCAGTCATTCGCCGCCGGGTCCCACCGACGATCGGGCGCGGGGTTTACCGCTGACCTCGCCCTGGGGCATGCCGCCCTTCGCCGCCCCCGTCCCGGAGGACGAGCCGCAGGAGCCGCCCAAGGGGCGCAGGCCGTACAGCTCGCCGACGGCAGAGCCCGAGGCCGAGCCGCGCCGCCGCCCCCGCCGCATCGTCAACCGCCCCGACAAGCTCGTGGCCGGCGCCCCGGTCCATCCCCCTAAGGAAACGGTCCGCCCCGACGAGCCGCAGGCGGAGGCCGCGCCTTCCCCCGAGCCCGAGGAACGGGAGCCCGCGCCCCGGAGGGAGCCCCCGTACCGGCTGGTGTATCCGGTCGAGCAGCAGGAGGCGGCTCCTGAGCAGGACGAGGAGCCGGCCGAGCCCGAGCAGCGGGACGACGAGGACGGCGAGCCCGAGGTACGGCGGGTCGGGC
>NZ_JBFAMX010000057.1:0-34039 GCF_040659615.1 Nonomuraea sp. NPDC049784 | reverse complement strand
GGCGGCTCCGGCGGCCCTCGTGCTCGCGCTGGCGCCGCACGACGTACGTGCCCGGCGCGCACCCCGTACCCCCATGCTCGGGATGCAGCAGGTAGACGGCGGCCGACGCCTCGAACATGCCGATCGCCAGTCCGTCCAGGTCCGAGATCCAGGTCGTCCACCGGCAGGTGCCCGGATCGGCGACGAGCGTGTGGGGGTTGCCGCCGGCTGCGCCGCGCAGGAGCTCGACGCCCTCCGGGGGAACTGGCTGCCAGCGGGAGTCGGACAAGGCCCGTACGGATGCGGCTACGACGGAGTGGGGGATGACGATGAGGTCGCCCTGGGCCTGGAGGCCGTCGACGACGGGGATGCGTACCGACTGCTCGAGATGGTCGAGCACGGCGAGTCCGGTCTGCTGGGTCAGGGTGGCGAGAGTCACAGTCATGGTGTTCACCTCAGGTTCGGCGGAGAAGCAGGGAGTACTGCGCGGCGGACAGCCCGTAGGTCCAACCGGCGGCGTCGATCGGGTCGTCGAGGAAGCCCGGCACGGTCAGCCCGTACCGTCGGCGGCGCCCGTCGCGCTCCACGGACCCGTTGACCGCCAGGAGCACTCTGGTGCCCTTGCGCATGTCGTAAAGGCGCAGTTCGGAGCCGGGGTTGCCAGGGTCGGGCGCGGAGGCGACGAGCCGGAGCCCGGCTCGCTCGACGTAGGAGGCCCAGCCGAGGTGCTCGATGGCGCACCGCCTGACCTCGACGTTGGCCTCGTCCGCGATGCGCCGGACGTCCGGATCCGTGATCACCCAGGGCGGCACCCGCGTCCCGTGCCAGTAGTGCAGGTCCCAGCCGTCCGCGTAGCGCACCGCCGGACCGTCGGCGCAGTGCAGCCGCACCTCGCCGTCGTCGCCCCACACCTCGGTGTGTATGGCCACCGGCCGCTCGGAGACGACGCAGACACTTTCCCTGGGCCACCACCAGCCGCACGACCCGGCCAAGGTCGCCCACAGCCCGAGCCGCTCCAGTTGCGGGCCGGTGAACGCCACACCGGCCACCCGCCGCAGAGCGTCGTAGCGGACGACCCAGTGCTGGAGCCCGTACCAGTCCTGGCGGAACGGCCCGTCGTGCGCGGCCTGCAGCGGCGGGACGAGCGTGGTGCTGACCGATCGGGATAGCGGAAAGAGAACATTCTGGTGAATGAGCCGGTCGATGGGATCTTGAGCCGGTCTGATCCGCGCGTCGAGCTCCTTGCGCAGCTCCCGCACCAGTGCCGCGAACCGGCCGGGCACCGGCCAATCGGCCATGCGCTCGACGGACTCGCGGATCCGTGCCCCTGGCGGAACGGTCGTCAGACCTGCGACGGGTGACGGGACCCAGCGGAAGCGGGGTGGAGGGAGCCCGATCAGGCGGTACAGCTCGGAGATGGCGGCCTCTGCGGCCGGACGGTCGGCGGGCAGCGTCGAGAGCGCTTGGCCCAGCCATTGTTCGCGGATGGCGGCAGCTTCCCGCTGCACGAGATCGCTCACCGGATCAGGGTGGCGTCGTCCTTTCTCACGATCATGTTGGAAAGAGTGACAGATCGGGCCCGGAGATGTCTACCCGTTGCCCGGAAGGCGCCCGTGGTCCGGGAGTCCGGCGCGCCGAATCCCAGCCCCTTCACGTTGCCGGAACTACCGCGCCACAATGAACCCATGTCGGGCTTCAAACGGCTCACCATCGAGGAAGCGCGCGCCCTCACCCGCGCCGAGCTCCTGCCCCGGATCGAGGAGGAGCAGAAATACTGGTACGAGCGCATCCGCCGCAGCAGGATGCAGCCGGGGGACGATGAGGCGTTCAAGACCTTCAACAAGATCCTGCATGCCGCCGCCGACCTCGACCGCACCCGCGCCGACACGGAAGCCATGCTCCAGAGCAGGCCGCTCGACGAGGACTACTGGCGCACCCCGCTCGGCGAGCTGGGCGTGCTCTGAACGGGGGAATACTTCACGCCACGGTCATTTCCTGGAGTACGAACGAGTCCGCCGGCTACTCCTCGATCACCCGGCACGCGTGCGGGTGGTCATCCTGGACTGCTGCTACGCCGGCCGTGCGATCACGGCGCTGTCCGGCTCGGGAGTCGCCGACTACACGGATGTCCGGGGCGCGTACACCCTGACCGCCAGCGATTTGACGGCCCGCGTGCCACCGCTCGACGAGCAGGCATTCTCCCTCACCGCGTTCACGGGCGAGCTGGTTGATCTGGTCCGCACCGGGATCCCCGGGGAAGCCTCGCTGCTCACCCTGAACACGATCTACTCCCACCTTCGCAGCCCTTTCCGGCTGCACCGGAAAGGGCTGCCCGCTCCCAATCAGCGCGGCACCGACACCGCGGACCGCTTCGGTTTCGTCCGCAATGCCGCGACGGCGCCGCCGGACAGGAACGTTCACTGGATCGAGGTCGGCTGGCGCCCGCCGGGCCGCGTGGCCGGGGATAGCACTCAGGAGCGCATACCTGCGCAAGAGGAACCTGCGGAGGTGGGAAGACCTCAGCGAAAGACCCGGCAAGCCGTGATGTCACCGTCAGTCCGCAGCCCGGTCGCCGGTTACGGTTCTGGCTCGGCACCCTTATGTGGATCACCGGCATTGTCTGGGCCGCCATTTACTACCTCGCGCCAGGCGAAGCCCCGTTCGCGGTGCTCGGGAACCTGAACCTCCTGGTTGGTTTCGTATTCGTGGTCCTCGGCTTGGACCTGGCGGTACGGCGCCCATCAGGGTGAGCTCACGCGAGTTCGGCCGGGAGGCCGTGCGGATCGACTTTCGCGACGATCAGGGCCGGGGCGTTGGACGCCTTCGCCGTGCTGAGCGCCAGATCGAACGCCGCCGCGGTGTTGACGGACTGGGCGGACTGCACGCCGAGCCCGTTGGCGAATTTGACGAAGTCCCACCGACTGAGCACCACGTACGGTTTCGGCTGCGCGCTGGGGTTGCCGAAATAGGCGTCGTCGATGAGGAACTGCTCGAAGGCGTAGATGCCGTTGTCGATGACGACGACGACCGGGTTGCGCGCGTACCGCGCGAGCGTGGACAGCGCCTGCGCGGTCATGTGGAAGCCGCCGTCGCCGCAGATGACCAGCGGCCGCCTGCTCGACCCGAACGAAGCACCGACGGCGGCGGCCACCGAATGCCCGATCGAGGCCCACACGGCGCCGCACATGAACGAATCGCGCCCTTTCACCGGCAGGTTCGCGGCCGAGGCGACGCCAAGGAACGTGTCGGGAACCACGAGCCAGGAATCGTCCAGCGCAACGCCTATGCGCTCGAACACCTGCCGGTAGGTCAACGGGCCCGTAGCCGGCGCGGGCGCGGGTGGGTCCACCCCGACGGGCACGGGTTTCGGCGCTGCTTTCGCGGCCTCGGTGACGAGCGCCGCCACGAGCGCGCCGATTTCCGCATTCTGCTTGGAGCCGCCCTTGATTTTCACCTTGCCGTCATAGGCCGAGACGATGCGGTTGCCGGCGGTTGTCACCAACGGCGCGTAGTTGCTGGGAAACACGCAGCCGAGCATCACGAGCAGGTCCGCGTGCTCGACGGCGTTCGTGGCGGCCGGGGTCGAATTCGGTGGGGCGTAGACGCCGACCCATCCGTTGCCCTGTTCGGGCAGCGCCGACTTGGCGAGCAGCGCGGTCGACCAGCGTACGCCGAGCTTGGCGATCAACTCGGCGACTTTCCCGGCGAGCCCGTAACGCTGGATTTCGGTGCCGACGAGAATGACCGGCGACGTCGCGGCGCGGATCAGTCCGACAATCGTGGTCGCGAGTTGTTGCTCGGTGCCCGCCGCCGGAATGGCGACCGGCAGCGGCCCGGCCGGCATCGGGCAGGCCAGATTCCAGATATCCCTGTTGATCTCGACATAGACCGGCCGCTTCTTCTTGATCGCGGTCGCGACCGCGTTGTCGACCACGGCCGGCACTTCCGAGGCCTTGGCGGCGCGCGCCGCGCTCGCGGTGACGAGCTTGTACGCGGCCAGGTCCGTGTCCGGCTGGCCGGTCGAATGGGAGAACAGGACGTCGAAGTCCTTGAGGTTGTTGAGGTTGGCGGTGTTCGGGCCGCCATTGATGACGACGACCGGGCTGCGCTCGACAAAGGCGCCGGCAATCGCGTTGATCATGCTCAGCATGCCGACCCCGTTGGCGACCGCCACGGCGCCCAGGCCTTTCGTCCGCGCGTACCCGTCGGCCGCGTAACCGGCCTCCAGATCGCTCGCGGTGACGACCGGTTTGACGCCGTGGGGGCCGACCGCGTCGAACAACGCCGCGCAGAAGGCGGCCGGCACGCCGAAAAGCGTGTTGACCTGCTGCTGGCTCAGCCGCGTCAGGATGTAGTCGGCGACGGTGAAGGCCATGGTGACGCTCCCGTGTGGGCCTTGGATCAGACGCGGACCGGCATCGCCGGATTGACCATTGCCGCGTTGCGCGGGTGGTGGATGTGGATGTCCGGCATCGGCCGGGGCACCGCCTTGCCGAAGAGCGCGGCTATGTGCTGGACCAGGCCCTTGCACACTGTTTTGTCGAACAGCTCGTTGTCCACGTTCTCTTCGAACGTGCCGCCGATGACGACGTGATCGGCGCGTGGGAACATGTAGCCGTCCTGGCCGTAGAGATATTGCAGGTTCGGCTGTGCCGGCAACATCGCGAGCTGCCCTTTGATGGGCATCATCTTCGAGTCGTTCCACAGCGTCTTCGCGCCGAGCCCCGTGCAATTAACGATGATCTTCTGCGTCAGCGACGTGAACACGTCCGATTTGCTGACGAATTTCCGGTGCACGAACGTGACGCCGTGCGCCCGCAGGTCGCTTTCCAGCCGTGGGAGGAAGATCGGCGGCTCGACGAGCAACGTCTGATACCTGAACCCGGGCTTGGTGTGCCCCTCGAACGGCATGCGCGACAGCGGGACGCGCGGCGGCAGCAGTCCCGGCACGAGCTGCTGGACCACGTCGAGATTGGGTGAGGGCTTCGGCGTGAAGTTGGGGCGCTCGGAGACGCCGAAACCCTGGCCGATGCTGTTCTTGAAGGTCAGGTAGGACGTTTTGAGTATGTCCTTGAGCTCCTGCTCTTTCCCGGCGTACGCGATGACGGACACGGCCCAATGGCCCCCGGCCTTGAACGACGTGGTCTCGACCGGGTTGCGGTCCGAATAGATGGTGACATTGAGGCCGAGGCCGAGCAGCAAGGTGGCGGCGGTCATCCCCATGACGCCGGCGCCGAGCACCGCGACCTCCGTGTCATGCGACACGGCGATGCGTTTCTGGACCAGCTCCTTCACCTTGGCCGCACAACCCCAGCTCAGCGTGATGCCGGCACCGCCGTGGCCGTAATTGTGCACGACGAACCTGCCGGACACCGTCTCGGCGTCGAGCCGAAAAGAACCGTTACGGTATGGTCTGACTCCGGCGAGACACGCGCCTGGCGCATTGGGGTCGAAGGTGAAATCCGGCGTCGGCAGATTGGGAACTGCGTCCATGCGGCTGGATGACATCGTCGACCTTCAAATTACGTCGCGTCTCCGGGAAAGCGGTCCGTCCGTACGCTTACCCTCCGCCACGGGTGATGGCTGCATCGTATCCGAGGGCTTGACCGTCCACTAGGCAGCTATTTCCGTTCAGGGATACGCCGCTCCGTACGCCCGTAATGGCAGAAGCCGGCCACCGTGGCGTCATGGAGCGTGACGGTGAACATGCCGCGCCCCGGCCGCAGCTGCCGCCGGCGCTCCAGCATCTCCGCGGAGATCGGACCACCCAGATAACGACGAACCTCCGGGTCCAGCCACGTACGTTCCATCGCAGGCAGGTCATCACGCGTGCTCGCCCGAACGAGCAGGCGTTCCGTCGAGATCCCGGCTGGATCCAGCCACTGTCCCATGATCGCCCCCAATCCGATCCGCAAGATCAGCCAATGTAGGGCAAGCCGGTATCGGCTGGATAGGAGCCGATCCGCAGCACCTGCTCCCGGCGTAACCGCTGCTCGGCCTGCCTGTCACCGATCAGGCGAAGCGATAGACGACACTTTGCGCTCAGCGTCGCAGACGGGCTGCTTCGGTCATTCATCCTCGATTCGTGGTCGGCGACCGAATTCTCTGTGGTCCCGGGGATGAAAGGAACCTTGTATGCCAAACATAGCCACTTATTTCACCAATTCGAACGTACGCGAGTCCAAGGTGATCGCCCGGCTCGAGATCGGCATGATCATTGGCGGTCTCGTGGGAATGGCCTTCCTGCTGCCACATGCCTTGTTCTGGGGTGACGGCGGGTGGCGCTTCGTATACCTGTCGGACTTGCTGACCAAGGGAGAGCTGAGCAAGGAGAAGTATTCGCTGATCGGCCCGTTGTTCTCGGCCCCGCTCTGGCTGCTGGGCAAAATATACCAGTCCCCGGAATGGTGGTGCGAAAAGTACAACACTGCAGTTTTCGCCCTTGGGTTGTTCATCTTCTATCGGATGCTGCGCAATCACGTGTCGCGCCGTCTGCTTCGCCGTTTCTTCCTGCTGCTGACCTTCGCCTCGATGTTCACCAATCATTTGCTCTTCTACTGGAGCGAAGTGTTCACGGCGGTCCTGGTCGGCATCGGCACCGTCTGTCTGGTCGCCAAACGCCGAGGGTGGACGGCGATCGTGCTCGGGGTCGCCAATGCCCCCGCCGCCCTGCCCGCCATGATGTTGTTGACCGCCCAACGTATCTGGGACACGCGGCGACTCCGATTGGTGGTGGCATTCGTCGCCGCGGTGGCGGTCGTCCTGCTCGAGGCCTGGATCCGCAGGGGCGACCCTTTCGAAAGCGGATACGGCGACGACAGAGGCCCTAGAACGATCATGCCGTTCTCGGGTCAGCCCGGGCTCAGTTATCCGATCTTCTTCGGCCTTCTGTCACTGTTGTTGTCGTTCGGGAAGGGACTGCTGTTCTTCGCACCCGGACTGTTCCTGCCCGTACGCCGCAGGCTTGCGGCACTTCCCGGCCGCGCCGCCACGGATCTGACAGCGCTCTACCGCATGTGGATCGCGTTCGTGGTGGGCTTGGTCCTGCTCTACTCCACCTACTGGTCGTGGAGCGGGTCGACCTTCTACGGGCCCCGCTACCTTCTGTTCGCCTCGTTGCCCGCATGCCTGGCACTCGCCGTCCGCCTGCACCGCCAGGACTCGTCCATCCTGGCGAACACGATCACAGTGCTGGCACTCGTCCTTTCTCTCTGGGTTGGTTTGAACGGAGCCGTCTTCGGCGATGTCCCCGCCCGCGATGTCTGCCTGACGCCGACCGGCACCTACCTCGAAGCCCCGCTGTGCTACTACACGCCTGAGTTCAGCGCCCTTTGGGTCCCGTTCATTCATGCCCAGGCGGTGACCCCGGGGCAGTATGCGTACCTGCTGTACGGCCTGGCGGTGGCCGTCTACCTGATCACGCCCCCACTGGTGGCGTTGACCACACAACTCCTCACCCGAGCACAGGTTCTGGCGAAGGGCTTTCGTGACGACCGCGCCAGGGCGCGGTTCTCCAAGGCACCCGACCTGGTCCCACAACTGTCAGGAGCTCTTGCGGGGCAGACCACCGAAGTTCGCCCACGGTTCGGGCCGGACGAACAATGAGGTGCGCTTGGTCGAGGCCGTCAGCCCGGCTGTCATAACCGTCACGGCGTCGGCCCGTCCGGCGCGGGGCCGAGTGTCTGGGGGAGTCCGAAAAGTTCGAACAGGCCCGGGTCGCGGAACGCGACGATCTGTGTGATTCCCGCGTCGGAGGCCGAGAGGACCATCACCGCGTGTGCGTGATGAACGCCGTCCGGGCCGCGCCCATACATGGCGGCCGCGGGCTGCCCGTTGGCCGAGGTCGCCACCATCCGGAAGGCACCTGGCACGGTGAGAACCCTGGACCCGAAGAACCGGCCGACGGACTCGCGCCCGGCGAACCAGGTCGGGGTGGGCGGCATCTCCAGGACGGCGTCCTCGGTCAACAGCCCCATCAGGGCCGTGATGTCGGCGTTCTCGAAGGCCGCGACATAACGATCCAGCAGTTCCCGCTGGTGCGCGCCGGAGGCCTCGGTCGTGTCGTCTTCAGAGGGTGCCACCTGGCCAAGCTGGGCTCGAGCGCGCTGCAGGATGCTTTTGACCGCGGGGACGGAGATGCCGAGCAACTCGGCGACCTCTGCCGCACGCAACGCCAGTACGTCGCGCAGGATGAGGACGGCGCGCTGGCGCGGGGGCAGATACTGCAGGGCGGCGATCAGGGCGAGCCGCAGACCTGCCCGCGCCACGACGACGGCGGCGGGATCGTCCAAGCCGGCGCGGACCAGCCGGTCGGGGAAGGGCTGGAGCCAGGTCACTTCCGGTGGCGGTGCCAGAGGGGCGTCGGGGTCGTCGGCGGGACCGCCGAGGCCCGACGGCAGCGGCCGGCGCTTGCGGTGCTCGAGTGCGGTGAGGCAGACGTTGGTCGCGATCCGGTAGAGCCAGGTGCGCAGTGACGCCCGGCTTTCGAACGCCTCGTACGAGCGCCACGCACGCAGATAGGTCTCCTGGACGAGGTCTTCGGCGTCGTGGACCGAGCCGAGCATGCGGTAGCAGTAGGCCAGGAGCTCCGGCCGATATGGGGAGGTCAGCCGTACGAAGACGTCGCTGTCTGGCGTCATCGTCGCCCCGGTCGGTCGACCGAGGCGGGCCCGCCCACCGTCCGCCCGGTCGAACGTGGTGTTGAGTCGGAGTGCCGGCGGCCCCTCCGCATGCGCTTCGGCGGGATCATCACCCATCAGATTATCGACTTCGACGTAGGTGTGGCCCATCCGCGTCACCGTCCGGTGCCGGGCCGGGCAGCGAGTTCGACGATCTGCACGTAGTTTCCGACCGGATCCTCCACCGTCGCGATGAGGCCCGGGCCGAAGTCCTCCACCGGGCGGATCCACTGCGTGACGCCCAGCGCCTTCAGGTGGGCAACGACCGCCTCGATGTCCTCGACGTAGAAGTTGATCAGGATCCTGCCTGGCTCCCGTGCGCTCCGCTCGAGATCGTCGCGGCGATCGAAGATCAACCTTCCGTCGCCCACCATCAGGACGGTGCTCGGCCCGGCCGACGGCGCGAACGCCGCGCGGTACCAGGCGCTGAGCCGTTCCGGGTCGTCGCTGCCCAGCACCAGGCCGCCCAGCCGAATCCCTGTCGTCTCCACCATGATCGCTCCCTCTCGGTCGTCATCGGAATTCCGTCACACCTATCGACTCGCCGACCTGCCGAAAGGAATCGGCCGAGACGCCCGCCGGATCTCCAAACCCGCGGGGAAGCTCATCCCCCGGACATGAACGTCCTGATACGGCGCCCAGGACTGGCCGACCCCCGGAGCCCTCCCATCAATAAAGCGGACGGAGGCGGAGCGGAGTCGCGGGGACCGTCCTGGTCGATGGCCGCCCGTGGCGGGGCCGTCCCACGAGCGCTCCGTCTCATAAAGCCACTCGGCGCGGCCGAACCCCGGGCACGCCGGGATGCAGGTGGAGCTCTACCTCGACGCCGGCCTGGGTCAGGCGCAGGGCGTAGGTGAGGTCACCATCCCGGAAGATGCCAGTTGCCCGACCTCGAGGTAGGCCGGCGTGCTCGAACGGCGCTTGCCAGGCCATCAGGCTGTCTCAGAGTCATCCCGAGCATGCTCAGGCAGGTGCTCGCAAACGAAGTCAATCGCGCCTTCGAACTGCGTAATAGCTGTTCAATAGGGCTGTACACCTGGCGAACCCTTGATCAGATCAGCCTAGCGACATCACCTTCCCGATCGCCCCAGGTGAACTGGCTTGCTTCGCCCGCCTGGTGGAGGAACGAATCCACGTACCTCCCGGCAACCGGTGAAACTCGGTCGAGGGTGCCGTGAAACCGGCGCCGCCGAGAGTGAAGCCATGAGCATCACAGAATTCGGACGTACCGGGGGCGGCCTGGCCCTCGACGGGGGCGCCGATCTGGCCGTACGTGCGGAAGGGCTTGCCAAGACGTTCGGCGAGCACCGTGCCGTCGACGGGATCGATCTGGACGTACGCCCCGGTGAGATCTTCGGCGTCCTCGGCCCGAACGGCGCCGGCAAGACCACCATGCTACGGATGCTGGCCACCCTGTTGAAGATCGACGCGGGCCGTGCCGAGATCTTCGGGGTCGACGTGGCCGGCAACCCGCACGTGATCCGCCAGTTGGTCGGTGTCACCGGACAGTACGCGTCGGTCGACGAGAACCTGACTGCCCGCGAGAACCTCTGGCTCTTCAGCCGCCTGCAGGGCATCGCCGCGCCGCGCGCCCGGCGCATCGCCACCGAGCTGCTGGGCCAGTTCGGCCTGGAGGAGGCCGCCGACAAACCGATCGCGCAGTTCTCCGGCGGCATGCGCCGGCGCCTCGACCTGGCGGCCAGCCTGATCACCAGGCCACCGCTGATCTTCCTCGACGAGCCGACCACCGGTCTCGATCCGCGCACGCGCGGCCAGATGTGGGACACCATCCGCGGTCTGGTCGCCGACGGCTGCACGGTGCTGCTGACCACGCAATATCTGGACGAGGCCGACCAGCTCGCCGATCGCGTCGCCGTCATCGACCACGGCCGCAAAGTCGCCGAGGGCACCCCCGACGAGTTGAAGACCGCGGTCGGCAACTCCACTCTCCAGTTGCTGCTCGCCGAGCCGGGCGAAGTGCCCGCCGCCGTGGAGGTCGTGCGGCGCGTCCTCGGCTCCGACCCGGTCCTCAGCCCAGAGCATGGCCGCCTCAACGTCGCACTTGACCAGGCCGATCTGGCCGCGGACGTACTGATCGCGCTGCGCAACGCCGGGGTGTCGATCTCCTCGGTGAGCGTGGCCAAGCCCAGCCTGGACGAGGTGTTCCTCGCCCTCACCGGCCACGAGACGGACGGGGACGACGAAACCGGCACGGAGGAGAACCGATGAGCACCATGATCGCACCCAACCGCGAGGGGGTCCGGGCCGCCGACCGAGTGGCGGCCGCCCGGCGGCGCGTCACCATGGGGGAGACGCTCGGCCAGACCCTGACGATGGCGTGGCGGGCGCTCAAGAAGATGCGCCGCAACCCGGAGCAGTTCTTCGACGTGGCGCTGCAGCCCATCCTGTTCACCGCGATGTTCGCCTTCATCTTCGGCGGCGCCATCGCCGGCGACGTGGAGAGCTACCTCCCCCTGATGATCCCCGGCATCCTCGCCCAGACCGTGCTGACGACGTGCATGGCCACGGGCACGCAACTCCGCGAGGACATGGAGAAGGGCGTCTTCGACCGGTTCAAGTCGTTGCCGATCGCCCGGATCGCGCCGCTCGCCGGCCCGATGGTGGCCGACCTGCTGCGCTACACGATCGCGGCCACTCTGACCTTCACCATGGGCCTGGTGATGGGCTACCGCCCGGGCGGCGGAGCGGGCGGCGTGCTCGCCGCGATCCTGCTGGCGATCTTCACTGGCTGGTCGCTGGCGTGGGTCTTCACCTGGGTCGGCACGATCGCGCGGAGCGCCCAGGCCGTGCAGGGCATCTCCATGATGATCTTGTTCCCGCTGACGTTCCTGTCGAACGCGTTCGTCCCCGTCCAGACCCTGCCCGACTGGCTGGCCGCGTTCGTACGGATCAACCCGGTCTCACACCTGGTCACGGCCGCCCGCGACCTCGCCAACAGCGCCCTCGTCAGCGGAGAGGTGGCCTGGACGCTCCTGGCGTGCCTGATCGTCATCGCGATCTTCGCGCCGCTGTCGGTACGCAGCTACAAGCGGCACATGTGATCTCCGGCCGTCACCGCCGGAGACCTGCTCAATGAGACTCCGCGTCTCGTCGAGCAGGTCGGGGCCGCGTCGATCGCCGTACTCGGCCCGCACGGCGGCGATCATCCCGGGCGCGGCCCGCTCCGCGTACGGTTCGATCCGCTCGAAGGCCATGCTGGGCATGGTGCTGTGGTAGGCGAACCGCTCGGCCAGCACCAGCAACCCGATCGCGTCGCGGGCGGCCATGGCTCCCCGCAGCAGGCCCCAGGCGCCGATCGCGAAGAGCATCGAGCCGCACAGCGGGTAGTCGAGGACGGGGTTCTTCGCGGCCAGCAGGTCGTAGCCCCGGACGGTGGAGAACAGTTCCTCGCCGTACCGGCCGTCCTCCGGCGGGGCGTGGTACGCGTACGCCGTCAGGGCAACCGACTCCGCGACGATCGTCCACGGCGTGAACTCCGCGCGCGGCACCCCGGGCAGGCGCAGGTCATGTGCCCGCCGGACGGCCAGGCGGTATTCCGCGAGCGCGGCGGCCGTCTCGCCGCGGGCGAGGGCGAGCTCGGCCGCGCACAACGAGGCGATCGCCACCCCGCCGAGCACTGCCTCGTTGTCGTTGATCCGGGTGATCTCGGCCAGCTCGGCCTCCGCGGTGTCGAGGTCGCCGTCGGCGAGCGCCGAGGTCAGCAGCACCGCGCGGAGCTGGGTCTCGTCGTCTGTGGCACCGAGCCGGCTCAGCACCGGGATGGCGGTCCGTGCGTGTCCGACCGCCCGCCGGCGGTCGCCGAGCTTCATGACCAGGTGGGCCAGTACGGCATGCGTGATCGCGGCGCGCCACGGCCCTTCGTCCTCGCGGAGCATCGTCAGGGTCCGCTCGGCGGCCTCGATCGCCCCCGTCACGTCTCCCGCGTTCTCCAAGGCGTGGACGCTCGTGTGCGCCGCCGCCAAGGCCAAGTCACGGTCGTCGCTCCAGCTCAACTCCGCCAGCCGGCGGCGCACGTCGGCGTCGTCGGCCGAATCGCACGCGAGCACCACCGTAGCCATCGCCGCTATGCGGTGATCCGTCGTGTCGCTGGTGGGCAGCGTGCGGAGGAGCTCGCGCAGCGGATCGTCGTCGTCAGTGGCGATCATGATGTTCATGATCGTGATCAGCATGGCGGTCCTGGTCACCTCGACGAGGTGCGGCGGCGGTGTCCAGCCGGTGATCACCTGGGTGATCGCGTCCCGGTGGACGAAGATCCGGGGGTGGTCGCCGCGGATCGACCACAGCGCGCCGACGCCGGTCAGCAACTGGACCGTCGTGACGGGATCGGGCTCGCCGAGAGCCTGCCGGAGCAGATCGGCGAGGTTGCTCTCCTCGGCGCGCAACGCGTCGGCCGCCGCGAACTGCGTCGGGCCGAACAGCTCGGAGGCGTGTTCGAGGGCGTACGCCGTCGCCCAGGCCCGCTGCGCCGCCCGAGCGGGCGCCTCCTCGCCGGCCTCTTTCAGCCGCATCCGCCCGAACTCCCTGACGGTCTCCAGCATCCGGTAGCGCAGGCCATACGTCGTCTCGCGGACGCTCAGCAACGACTGCTCGGCCAGCGCGTCCACGACGTGCAGGGCGTCGGGGCCGAGTATGTGCTCGGCCGCGGCCAGCGTGAAACCGTCGCCGAACAGCGACAACCACCGCAACGCCTGCCGTTCCGGCTCGTCCAGCAGATTCCACGACCAGTCGATGACCGCGAGCAGCGTCTGGTGCCGGTCGGGGGCCGTACGGTTCCCGCCGCGCAGCAGGGCGAACCGGTCCGCCAGGCGCCGCGCGATCTCCTCCACCGACATCACCCGCACCTTGGCCGCGGCCAGCTCGATCGCGAGTGGCAGCCCGTCGAGGCGGGCGACGACCTCCTCGACCACTCCCTCGTCGATCCGCACACCCGGGCGGGCGGCCGTGGCGCGCTGGCGGAACAACTCCACCGCGTCGCCCGTGGGCAGCTCGCCGAGCAGGTAGACGCGTTCGGCGGGGATCGACAAGGGGGCGCGCGAGGTGATGAGCACCCGCAGGTCGCGGGTCGTCACGGTCAGGAACGCCACCAGGTCGGCGACGGCCTCGATCACGTGTTCGCAGTTGTCCAGGATCAGCAGCGCCGGAGCCTGGTCGAGATGCTGGGCGATCCGCGCGCGAACGTCGGAGCGCTGCTCGGCGGTCAGGGCCCGACGCCCGCTGACCGAGTCCCGAACTCCGAGCGCCGAGCCCACCTCGCCCACCACGCCCTCCGGCGAGGAGACGCCGACGAGCTCGACGAAGTGAGCGACGGGTTGCGCGGCGTTCCTACCGACGACATGAGCCAGCCGCGTCTTGCCCAGCCCGCCAGGGCCGATGATGGAGACCACCCGGTTGGTCTGCAACAGGGCGTGCACCGCACGGATGTCGCCGTCGCGGCCGAGCAGCGAGGAACCGTCGAACAGGATGCCCTCACGCACCGGCCGATCCGCGACGAGGAGTTCGGCGTACACGCGGGCGAGCTCAGGCCCTGGTCCGGTGCCGAGTCGCGCGACCAGGCCCGCGCGATACCGCTCGTAGCGCTCCAGAGCGGCGGCGACACCTCGTACGGCGGCCTCGCTGCGCAGCAGGCAGGCGAGCAGCTCCTCGTCGTGCGGCCGATCGGCCGCGGCCTCCTCCAGCAGCGGCAGCGCGCCCTCGTGAGCGCCGCTCCGGCCCCGCGCGATCGCCGCCACCCGTCGCGCCTCGGCCACCCACCCTGCTGCGACGCCCCTCAGCTCAGCGAGTGCGCCCGTGGCGCCGTCCAAGCCGCCGCCCACGAGACCCATGGCCTCTTCGGCGCGGCGACGCGCGAGCACCATGTCGTCCTCGCCCAGTGCGGCCCGTGCCTGCTCCACCAGCGCGCCGAGCAGCAGCGCGTCCACCTGACCAGCGGGCAGCCCGAGCCGGTAACCACGCGGGATCCGCACCGCGACCTCGGCGCAGGTCGCCGCTCTGGTCCGCGAGACGACCACCTGCAGCGCCTTCGTCGGATTGGCCGGCGCCTCGTCGGGCCACAACTCCTCGACCAGGCGCTCGTCACTGACCCCTGCACGCCCGTGAATGGCGAGCACGGCCAGCAGAGTGTGCGCGCGATCGCCGACCACGCGCACACCCCGCCAGCGGACGCCGTCGAGCAGGACCAGTGCGGGGGACACACCCTCAGCTTACGGACGAGTCATAAGCGAGGAGCGTGACCGCGAGCATCTCGACGAGTGGATCGAGGCCCACGCGCGCCACCCATGCCCGGCTGCACGATCTCCGGCACAGTCACGGTGTGACTGTGAGTGACCGCTCTTGGCTCGGTAGTTTCACCGCGGCACGTGACGAACGAGCCGGAACGGCGCTGACGGTTGGTGGGTCAGCGGCGTCCTGCCCGGGTCAGTGCGTCCTCGGCCTGGGCGGCCATCGCGGTGACGAGGTGCTTGGGGATCGGCGGCGAGCTCGGCCTCCCGGCCGCGCCAGCGGTCGAGGTAGGGGTGGCCAAGGCCCGAGCGCGCACCCGGGCCGGCCGGTGGCTGATCGTCCGAGGCTCGCTGCTGAATGACGGCCCCGGAAGCGCAGGTCGCGGTGATGCTGGAAGCTGCTCGCCCCGCCGAGATGGCGCCCCTGATGGTCGACGCCTACGGCTTCACCGACAGCGAGCGCCGGGTCACCGAACTGGTGGCCAAAGGCTTGTCCACCAAGCAGATCGCCGGCCGGCTGCACGTGTCGTCGTACACCGTGCAGGACCACCTGAAGTCGATCTTCGCCAAATCCGGCACCGGTTCACGCGGCGACCTGATCGCCCGGCTGTTCCTCGATCATTACGCCGTCTCCTTGACGTCGGAAAGCGCCGCAGACATGTGGTGGTGAACATCGCGACTGGCGGCCAACACAGGTGTCGGCCCTGCGGAGTGGGCGGTTGGCTGAGCTCAGTGATCAATGTCTACCCTCGTGCTTGGATATTCCTGTGCAGGGATCTACGGGTCACGCGGCTGAGCAGGTGGCGCGAGGTGTAGCGGCGGCCTTCGCCGCTTGTGGCGCGATGGACTTCGCCTATGGCCAAGGATCGGTGTTCACCGGATTCACCACTCATTCAGATCTTGACATCGTGATCATCTGGGGTGAGAGCGAACCGCCGCCTCCAGGGCGACGGCCGGTCGAGCAACTAAGCGACCCCGGCAGTGCGCCCACCCAGTTTCATGGCCTCACGTTCGGGCTAGACAAAGTGCGCGTCTCCGGGTGGGAGGTCGATGTCGCTCATTACACGCGGACACGATTCGACTCCTGGTGCACATTGGTCAAGGCCGGTAACGGATGGCAGGAGGAGGAGTGGCCCCAGCCCCTTCACACGGTTGCCGGCTTCGTCCACGGAACCCTGCTGTCGGACGGCGAACGTGTCGGCCACGCGATCAGAGAGTCGATGCGTACCCCACCTTCCCAGCTGATCACCAAGTCGACGGTCGCACTGGAACAGCAACTGCCCGGTTATACGGATGCCCTGCTCGACTGTGCTGACCGGGGCGACGAGTGGCTCTTTCATCAGCTTGCCGCACGGCTGGTCAAGCAGATCTATATTGCTTGGTTCGCGCTTGAAGGGCACTACCTTCCCTTCCCCAAACGTCTCCGTCAATGGATCCAGCACCTCGGCCTGAACGAGCAGGGCGTTCGGCTCGAACGACGGATCTGGGAAGCCGTCGCCCTCCATGAGCGACGACTCGCCATCGTGCGCTTCGCTGACCATGTGCTCGCCAGTAAGACGGCGAATCTTGCGGTATGACTCGGCCCGGCTGGCGTCTCAAGGCCTTGAACCGGCGGCAGATCCGCCGCCGTACAGGGTTGCAGACGGGCGACCCATCAAGCTTCCGGAAACACCATGGGAGCCACCCGAACGGACGATCACGAACTGAGCCGACCGAACCAGAACTCGTTAGGAGGGACGACCGTGAACCAGCGAGGCGAACGATCCTGAACGACCCCGGAGATCAGTCGCCCATGATCGTCCAAGGCCGTTGTTAGCAATTGCGTTAGCAGATCAGCATGTCTGCGATCCTGACGCTGACACTCTCCTAACCGGGTTAGCTAGGAGCTGGATGGCTGCTCGGAGTGGAGGCGAGGGTGAGTGCCGAGAACTGCTGCAAATTTGTGAAGAAGCGGGATTTCGTGTCGGTGGCTGCCGTCGAACTGGCGTGTACGCCAGGAGGCCGACTTCCGTCATAGGTTGAATCTCGCACGTGACGGACAGGAGGCTGAGGTGGCCGAGACGACGCTGACCGAGTCGATGGTGGCCGAGGTGATGGCCGAGCTGGCCGAGCTCGAGGACCCGAAGACACGCGAGGTGAACGAGAAACACGGTGACGATCACGGTGTGAACCTCAGCAAGCTGCGCGCGCTCGCGAAGCGGCTGAAGACGCAGCAGGAACTCGCGTGCCAGCTCTGGCAGACGAATGACACCGCGGCGAGACTGCTGGCGATCCTGATCTGCCGCCCGAAGGCGTTCGAGCGTGACGAGTTGGACGTCATGGTGCGCGAGGCGCGCACACCCAAGGTGCACGACTGGCTCGTGAACTACGTGGTGAAGAAGAACCCGCACTCCGAAGAGCTGCGCCTGGCCTGGTCCGCCGATCCGGATCCAGTGGTCGCGAGTGCCGGCTGGGCGCTGACCACCGAACGCGTGACGAAGAAGCCCGAGGGCCTCGCCCTCGCAGGACTGCTCGACGTCATCGAGGCGGAGATGAAAGGCGCCCCGGATCGCCTGCAGTGGGCGATGAACCACTGTCTGGCTCAGATCGGGATCGAGCACGCCGAGCACCGCGCCCGTGCAATCGACATCGGTGAGCGCTTGGAGGTGCTCAAGGACTACCCGACTTCCCCGGGCTGCACGTCTCCGTTCGCGCCCATCTGGATCACCGAGATGGTGCGCCGACAGCACGATAAGTAGCAGGATCAAGGACGTCCACGAGCATCCACAGCCAACAGAGCAGCCTGCTCAGATGGCCTCCCGCAGGGCTTCGGTTCCAGCTCCGTCCACCGGTTCAACCCGCAGGACTTCCAGGAACCGCCGACTCGCCGCATCAGGCTTGCGGCCCTGCTGTACACCACGTCCATGGACAGGACCTATGTCTCTGCCCAGCAAGGGATGCAGCCATGGTGGGCCGAAACCCACAATCGCGATCTTGGTTGAGCGAGTCGAGGGAGGGCAGCAGCTGGGGCGGGCGACCCCTCGCATCTGCAGCTTGAAACGCTCACCTGATGATCGTTTGTGGTCACGGTACTAGGCCGCCTGGACCAGGTTCTCGCCGAAGAACCCGGCGATCCTTTCGACGGCGAGGTCCACGTACTGCTTCTTGTCATAGAGGTCAACGTGACTGGCGCCGTCGATCCAGTGGATCTCCTTGGGGCCGGTGGCGCGCTGGAAGGCTTCGACACTCATCCACGACGTGACAGCACGGGTGCCGACGATCATGAGCAGCGGCCGGCGCCCGATCAGTGGGATCGGCGCGAAGGCGTCGAAGGCCGCCATCTTGTCGATGCTGTTCCATGTGAGGAAGCCCGCCGAGCGGGGATGCCGGGCACGTTCGGTGCGGTAGTACTCGAAGCCCTCGGCACCGTGCTCTCCACCCAGCGCGTAGGCCTGCTCGACGGTGTCGGGAAAGAGAGTCAGCACCGGCGGCTCCTCGCCCCGCGCCTCAATGGTGCGGGCGTGGGCCGCGGCGTCCAGCATGCCGAGGAACACGGCCGGATCCTGGGCACCGTCGGCCCCCAGGCGGAACTGGCGGGCGACGTCGACGGCGCTGACGGTGGCGAGGGCCTTGACGCGGCGGTCGCCCGCGGTGGCCGAGAGGGCGTAGCCGCCGGAGGCGCAGATGCCGAGCATGCCAATGCGGTCCGGATCGACGTCGCCCTGGCTGGTGAGGAAAGAGACGGCGGCCTTGAGATCCTCGACGCGCTGCGCGGGGTCCTCCAGACCACGAGGTTCGCCGCCGCTCTCGCCCTGGTAGGCCGCGTCGTAGGCGAGCGCGGCGAACCCCTTTTCGGCCAGGTGGCGGGCGTACAGGCCAGCGGCCTGTTCCTTCACACCAGTGCCGGGGTGGCCGACGACGATCGCCGGACGCGGCCCCTCGGCCGGGGTGTCGGGAAGGTAGAGATGGCCGGCGAGCAGGATGCCGGCGCTGTGGAAGGTGACGTCGATCTTCGTCATGGGACTCTCCGTCCAGTGGTCAGCCGGCCCGGCACGGTGCCGGGCACGTGTCCACAGTCGTCGCAGTCCTGGGGAGGCAAAAGCGGCGAGTTCTTGCCTGGGAAAAGACCTGCCCCCTCACCCTCACCACTCCAAGCCCGACAATGGAGGGCATGAGCACCATGTCCGGCCCCGGTGAACTCGGCGCTTTCCTCAAGGCTCGCCGGGCACAACTGGCCCCGCAGGACCTCGGTCTGCCCGAGCAGGACTCTCGCCGCAAGGTCGCGGGGCTTCGCCGCGAGGAGGTCGCCCAGCTCGCCGCGATCAGCGTCGACTACTACACGCGGCTGGAGCAGGGTCGTGTCCGAGCCTCCGCGTCGGTGCTCGCCACGCTGGCTCAGGCACTGCGTCTCGACGACGACCAGCAGCGGTACCTGTATCAACTGGCTGGCAAGACCGACGCGCGGCCCCGGAGACGTCGGCCCGCGCAACGCGTGCGCCCCGCCATGCGGCGCCTGCTCGACCAGCTCACCGGTACCCCCGCCATCGTTCTGGGCAAACGGCTGGACATCCTGGAATGGAACGCGGGCGCCGCCGCCTTGTACACCGACTTCTCGCAGCTCCCTGCGGACCGGCGCAACTACCTGTACCTGTTGTTCACCGACCCGATCATCCGGGGCATGCACCTGGAGTGGGAGCACGACGCCCGCGACGCGGTCGCCGCTCTACGCATGGAGTCCGCGGCCAATCCCGACGACCCCCAGCTCGCTCGCCTCGTCGGCGAGCTGTCCGTGCGGGACGCCGACTTCCGTACCTGGTGGGCGGAGCATCGCGTCAACAACGCCGCCTATGGCACCAAGCGCTACCGGCATCGGCTGGTCGGCGATCTCACCCTCGATTGCGACACCTGGAGCAGTCCCGACGGCTCGGGACAGCGCCTCATGGTCCTCACCGCCGAGCCCGGTTCCCCATCGCACGATGCGCTGCTCATCCTCACCTCATGGGCGCCCGGGCAGCCGAGCGAGAGTCTCCCTTCCGCGCCGCGATGATGACCGCGTCCCGGCCAAGCTCGGCCGCTTGCCGGTACGGCCGTGGTCTTCCCTCCGCGGGGCCGATCCAACAGAGGTAGTGCGCCGCTGTCAGCCACGGCGGGAACTCCGGAAGCAAGCACTGGCCGAGCGCCAGTGAATCATGGCTGGGTAACCCGTAGGTGTCGTCGTTCGGCCAGCTCCTCCGCGCTGACCAGGGTCAGAATCGGGGTACCCGGCGGCGCGAACATCGTCACCACCAGCTGCGACTGCGCGTCCGGAAGGTTGTTGGCGCCCTGGAGGTGGATCCCGTCGCCTCCGGGCTCGAACAGGGCGTCACCGGCCTTGAGCACCCGGGGTGGCTGCCCCTCCAGCTCGAAGAGGATCTCGCCCTGGGTCACGTAGCCGAAGAGCGGCCCTGGGTGCCGGTGCGGTGGCGCACCGGGGTCACCGGGCGGCAGGGTGACCCGGATAGTCCTGGCCTCGGCGCCAGCCGGGATCCGGGCCGCCGCCTCCGGCAGGGTCGTGATCACCTCAACGCCTGGGGGCAGGTGTGCGTGGTCAGCGCTCATGTATTCCTCCATCCAGTGTCCAGAGTGAGGACAAGACGACCTCCCCGTTTGTGACAGCCCTACGCGGCGAACCTGCCCGGGGCCGCGCCAGAGATCTGGTCGCCCGAGCGGATGAGGGCGCGGTGTGCCCGTGCCGGTAAGGGCCTTTGACCTGGAGCGCGGCCGAGAGGACTCGAACCCCTAACCTTCTGATCCGTAGCCAGTTCAAGATCGTCCACAGGCGTCCACCGTCGCCACAAGTGCCTGCTCTGTGGCCCGTCCCGGCTTGCTCGGTCTCCAGAGGCGTACACCGGCGTCCAGGGACGTTGTTAGCGACGGCGTTAGCAAGATCGCCGGGTAGGCGACCATCCCAGGGTGACATGCCGGTGTTGTCGCTCGGTGATAAACCCGCTCGCTGAGTCGGCAGGTAGTAACCCGCACGTTGGCAGCGTGTTCCATGGAACCCGCAGGAGTCATCCTCGGACCGGGCGGTGGCCGCCCTGTCCGTCTTCCCAGGCTAATGATCGGTGGGAGCCCGCCCAAAAGCCCCCACCTGTTCTGTCAGCACTCGCGCGACGCGCTTACCACTGGCCGCCCGCCTGCTGGCGGGTTGGCGCGTTGAGGCGGTTGAAGGCGTTGGTGATGGCGATGTTGAGTATCAGTGCGGCGAGCTCCTTCTGGTCGAAGTGTTTGGCGGCCATGTCCCATACCTCGTCGGGCACCGGGTTGGGCTGGTCGGCGAGCCGGGTGATGGCCTCGGTCAGGGCCAGCGCGGCGCGTTCCTCATCGCTGAACCAGGGCGTCTCACGCCATGCGACGACGGCGTGGGCCTGTTCGTCGGTGGCGCCGTGGTGGCGGAGCTGCTGGGCGCCCCCGGCCACGCAGGGGCTGCAGCCGTTGATCTGGCTGGCTCGCAGGTGGCTCAGCGCCAGCAGCTTCGCGTCCACTCCGGCGCCCAGGATGGCCTTGTTGACGGCCATCAGCGCCTGCATCGCCTCGGGGATCAGGGTCGCCGGGTTCGGCATGCGTACGGTCGGCATTGCTTTCTCCTTCGTCGTCGTGTTCTGACGGGAGTCATCTGACCACCGGCGCGTCGGGACCCGCTCCGTCCGTGGGACAGCGTGGGACACCCGGAATACGGCCTAGCTGCGGAAATGAGACTCTGTTCCGTGGCCGCGCACTGGGACGGGGTACCGTGTGCGGGTGTCGAGCGGACCTGAGCCCCTGATTGCCCAGCTGACCCGGATCAAGGAGTTGAGCGGGCTCAGCGTGCGCGCCCTCGCCCGCCAGGCGGGCCTTAGCAGCTCCTCACTGTCGCGGTATCTGACCGGCCAGCTGGTGCCGCCCTGGGAAGCTGTCGTGGCGCTGTGCCGGGTCGTGGCCCGCGATCCCCGTCCGCTGCGCGCGTTGTGGGCTGAGGCGTCCAAGGCTGGAGCGGCACCCAGCCCACGCCGGAATGACCTTCCGGCCGACCTCACCGACTTCACCGGACGCGAGACGGAGTCGGCGCTGGTCGAGGAGCTGTTGCGTACCGCGGGCGTGGTCGCGATCGACGGCATGGCGGGCGTCGGGAAGACCAGCCTCGCCGTGCACGTGGCGCACCGGCTCGCGCCGTCCTTTCCTGACGGTGGGCTCTATCTCGACCTGCACGGCTTCACTCCGGGCCAGGAACCGTTGGAGCCGTCGGCCGCACTCGGTCGGCTACTGGGCGCCCTGGGGGTCACGCATCCTCCGGCCGATACGGTCGAACGCGCGGCGCTCTGGCGGTCGGAACTGTCCCGGCGCCGAGCGCTCGTCGTGCTCGACAACGCGGTCGACGCGGAGCACGTGCGTCCGCTCCTTCCTGGCGCGGGTAAGTCCGCGGTGCTGGTCACCTGTCGCCATCGGCTGGTGAGCCTGGACGGGGTGCCGCCGGTGTCCCTGGAGGCGCTCCCCCCTGCGGACGCGGAGTCGCTGTTCGGCCGGGCGGCCGGGGTAGACCTGACCGAAGGGGAGGCGGTCGCCCAGGTGCTGCGGCAGTGCGGTGGCCTTCCGCTGGCGCTGCGGATGGCGGGCGCGAGGCTACGGCACCGTCCAGGTTGGACAGTGGCGGTGCTGGCCGAGCGGCTGCGCGACAACGCCAGTCGCTTCGACTCCGTGTTCGGCATGTCGCTACAGCAGCTCGACGCGGTCCAGCGCCGCATGTTCCGGTTGCTGGGCGTGCTGCCCGGCGCCGACTTTGACGCACCAGCGGCGGGCGCGCTTGCCGACATGACGCCGGACCGCGTCAATGCGGTACTGGAAGAGCTGGTGGACGCGCATCTGGTCCAGGAGCCCTTGCCTGGACGGTACCGGCTGCACGACCTGCTCCGGCAGTACGCGGCAGACATCGCCGCTGATGAGGAGCCGCAGGCGGATGCCGCCGTGCACCGTGTCTTGAACCACTATCTGGAGCAGGCGACCGCCTACGCTCGGACGCTGCCCCTGCAGCACCGCAAGGAGACTGTGCCGGTCGATCCGGCGAAGGCCATGGCCTGGTTCGACACCGAGTACGCCAACCTGATCGCCTGCTTCGACACCGCTGTTCGGCTCGGCGCGGACGATGTGGTGGCTGAGCTGCCGCAGGCCATGCGAGTCTGGTTCTTCCGGCATCGTGGAACCGACGACCAGGTACGCCTGCTCGAAGCGGCCGCAGCCGCCGCGGAACGTCTCGGGCGCGACCAGCAGCGTGCCTCACTGCTCGTGGATCTCGGTTTCGCCCGCGCTGCCGCGGGACGTCTCGCCGAGGCACTCGCCGCCTACGAACTAGCCGCACAGTCCGATTCGGACGATGACGAGCTAGCAGGTGCGCTGGCGTTGCGCACCGGCTTCGTCCGCCGGGATCTCGGCGACTTCGAAGCGGCAAAGGCTCAATTCCGGCTGGCGCGCATGCTCTTCGAGAAGACCGGGCAGCGCTCTGGACAGTCCCAGGCGCTGGCCTTCGACGGATGGGTGACCCTCCACCTCGGGCGGCACAGCGAAGCCGCCGAACTCGCCCGCGCATCACTCGCTCTGGCCGATGGGCCTGCCCAGATAACTGGGCTGGTCACGCTCGGTGTCGCACTGGCATCAGACAACCCAGCAGAGTCGCTACAAGCGCTACATGAGGCGTTGCAGCTCGCCGAGGTTCAGCACAACAAGGCATGGTGTCACAACTATCTCGGTGTCGCGCTGCGCATCATGGGTTCACTCGACGAGGCACTCGAACACCATCGACACGCCTTCGAGCTGCTGGAACCGCTGGCCGAGGCACAGCTGGAGATCGACTTCCTGCCCACGTACGCCGAGACGTGCCGCGCGGCGGGCCGTTACGACGAGGCGCTGGCGTTGCATGAGCGCACCGTCGAACTGGCGCGCAAGCTCGGGCGTCCGCACGACGAGAAGCTCGCGCGTGAGGCGTATCAAGTCACCGTAGGTAGCGTCCCAGCCCGCGACCATGGAACGGATTCCCGTTTCCGCAGCTAGGCGGCGTTCCCGGTGTCCCGCCGTGTCCCACGGACGGTGCGAGCCTTGACGCGTCAATGGTCGGATAAGTCCTGTCAGAACGCACCGACGAACGGGAAACGATCCTCAGCATGAGGATCACCCACACGGAAGGAAATCCGCCATGAGCGCCACCATGCAGTCCGCCAAGACCACCACCGAGGCCGACGAGAAGTACGAGGGCTTCACCGATGAGGAGCGGGCCGCGATGAAGGAGCGCTCCCGGGAGCTGAAGGCAACCGCCCGCCGCCGCTCACGCTCGGCCAAGGCGGACGGGGAGAGCGAGGTGCTCGCGAAGCTCGCCGAGATGTCGGAGCTGGACCGCTCCACCGGCGAGCGGCTCCACGCCATCGTCAAGGTCAACGCGCCGTCGCTGTCGCCGAAGCTGTGGTACGGAATGCCCGCCTACGCCAGGGACGGCAAGATCGTCTGCTTCTTCCAGCCCGCGCAGAAGTTCAAGACGAGGTACTCGACGTTCGGCTTCAACGACGCGGCGCACCTCGACGACGGCACCATGTGGCCGACTGCCTTCGCCCTGACGACGTTGACCGCCGAGGACGAGGCACGGATCGGCGAGCTCGTGAAGAGGGCGGCGGGCTGAGGAGCCGGTGCAGGTTGTCGAAACGTCGGTCCGTGGAGCGCTGACCTGGGGTTTCACGCTCACGCCATGCGGACGGCTCGGCGAGTTGTACGCCCGGCGCCGAACCAACTCCGCCAGGGCTGGGTGACGTCATCGCTCATGGACCGAACCGCCCCAAAACGTCGACGAGTCGCTCTCGTCGAGCCTGGTCGAGAAGGCCAAGCGTCCCCGACGTGAGGTCACCGAGCAGCTCTCCATCAGGGGCTCGGGCATCCTTCGTCGGAGGTGAACGCATCGAGGGGACTACCAAGAGCGGCAGGAAGCGCATCCTCAGCATCGACCACGGCACGATCCACATCCTGTGCAACCAGGGAGCGTGGTCGCGTGGATATGGCGGAGATCGCCCTGGCCGGCGTGCCCGTCCACGTTGTCGCGGCCCGCCTCGGCCACGCCGATCCCTCGATCACCCTGCGCGTCTACGCTCACGTGATCCGTGCGGCGGAAGCGTCGGCGGCGGACGTCTTAGCCCAGGCGATTGGTGAGCAGTGGGAGCCACCCGGGAGCCATGCTGTTAGCAAAGGTGTTAGCAAGATCCCGAGATTGTCCTGACAAACACGGAGGCCCGCTCCAGGATTTCCCTGGTGGCGGGCCTTTCAACTGTGCGCGGCCGATGGCCCGGCCCGGCCTCCAGGTCAGGTGGCCTACTGTTTCGCGAGCCGGTCGCGCTGGCGATGGCCATATGCCGCCTTGCGCACGGTTCCGTCGTCCTCGAGCCCGGAGCCGAAGGCGCCGCCCACCATTGCGCCGGAGGTGAGGAACCAGGCCAGCGTCAGGTAGTCGGTGACGCTCGGCCGGTGGTTCAGCCTCCCCGCAAGGGGGCCGGGGACCAGCACGAGCGCGCCGACCCCAGTGAGCACGACGAACAGCACCGCGTACAGGCAGAGCACGCCCAGCGTGATGGTGATCAGGGTTACGGTGTTGTAGAGGCGGGCACGGGCCTTGGGGAGCCAGCCGCCGGGACGCTCCCACAACTCGTGGTCGACGATGATCCACGCTGCGAGGGCGAGGACGGACAGCACCATGATCAGCGTTTGCCGCCAGGCGTCCAGCGCGTTGGAGAGCTGCCAGGCGGTGTCGTTGATCACGCCGAATGCGGCGGTGGCGAACACGCCCGCCAGCGCCCGCGACAACGAGGTGAACAGCCGCCACGGGCGGTTGGCCCGCACCATGCCGGCGAGCAGGCGCATCCGCCCACGCAGGCCCGGCATGACGTAGCGATCGGGGGCGATCCGGCCGGGCTCGGCATCCCGGGTTACTCTGCGGCCGATCACGGGGACCTCACCAGCGACGCGGTCACGGCTGGTGGGCGGGTGGAGGAGCAGGCCGATGACATCCACCACGGCTTCCAAGGTCCGGCCGGCCAGCTGAAAACCGCCGAGGGCGGGCAACGACAGCAGGGCGACGCGGTCGTCGGAGCTGACCTCTGCGCTCACGGCGTCCAGGCCCAGACGGCGGGGGAGGTCGGTGAGGAAAATCCCGATGTC
Source organism: Nonomuraea sp. NPDC049784 (assembly GCF_040659615.1). Classification (NCBI taxonomy): domain Bacteria; kingdom Bacillati; phylum Actinomycetota; class Actinomycetes; order Streptosporangiales; family Streptosporangiaceae; genus Nonomuraea; species Nonomuraea sp. NPDC049784. The sequence goes on along the minus strand of NZ_JBFAMX010000057.1, from coordinate 7,962 downwards.
CCAGCCGGACTCGGGCAGCTGTGGGCGGACGGCGGTGAGCATGGCAGATATGTCGACCTGTTCCTCCGCCGCCAGGGGAGCGGTGTACGTCCTCACCTCCCAGTCCAAGCCGGGGCCGAGCCGCTGCCGCAACCGGCCGGGCAGGTCGCGCGCCACCCTCATGGCCAGCTCGGTGGGCAGGTCAGGGTCGGCGACCAGGGTGACGCGCATGTCCAGGGCGTACCCGCGAGGGCTCTCGCCCATCCTGGATCACCAGGGGCCGGCGGTCACTTGCTCAGACCGGTGACGAGGTTGATGGCCACGGCCAGGATGCCGGTGCTGAAGAAGTAGGACAGCAGGGCGTGCACGAGGGCGACCTTGCGGATGTGTGTATTGACCACATCGTTGTCGGTGACGCCGAAGGTCATCCCGATCGTGAACGCGAGGTAGGCGAAGTCGCTGTACGCGGGCGGGTTCTTCTGTCTGAAGTCGATGCCGCCATCCTCGTCCACGTAGTAGAGCCGGGCGTACTTGAAGGCGAACACCGTGTTCACCAGGCCCCACGACTGGACGACCGTCCCTACGCTCAGGATGACCAGAGCCGTCGTCCAAGGGGTGTGGCTGGCGGTGCGGACCAGGGCGAGCGCGACTGCGCCAAGGCTGGCTACCGCGCCGATCAGCACGCCGGTGTCGGTGGACCGAGTGTCGCCCTCTTCCTCGGCCAGCCGCTTGGTGTCCCGGTGGTCCTTGGGCCAGCTGATCAGCCACACCCAGGCCAGGCCCACCGTCGCGGCCACACCCCAGCCGAGCAGCGGGGCCAACTCGGGCGCCCCCAGCAGCCAGGCTGCGACGGCCACGACGACCCCGGCTCCCAGGGACGTCAGCACGCGCCGTACCGACATGACGCGCTCTCCGGCGCGCCCCCTGGACGCGAACCTCACCGCTCCAGCATCCCAACGAACGCCCGCATCCACGGCACCACGACCGGTGTGTCGCCGAACACCCGTGACAGGCCGGTGATCAGACCCGTGATCAGGGCAGCATCGAGGCCAGGTCCTTCGGCAGGCCGGCCTTCACGTCCTCCCACTCACCGTCGGTAATGTGCCTCTTGAGTGCTTGCAAAACCTTCTTGACCAGGTCCTCCTCGCTCTCCTGGAGGTCGAAGGCCAGTTCGCCGCAGACGCGGTGGAGGAACTCCTCGCGATCGGCCTTGACCGGCACGGTGCTCGGCCGCCAGCCGTCGTAGTAGACCCCGCGGATCAGCAGCGGCAACTGGGCAGCGAGGTGGGCGCTCTCGTCCACGGTCAGCCGGTCGCGCAGGGCGTGCAGCACGGCGCGCAGGGCGGCGTAGGACTGGTTGCGGTGCTCGGGAGTCCAGCCGTGCGCCTCCTCGATCTCTCGCAGCACGCGGTTCGTTTTGTCGACCGTACGGTTGAACGGCGCATAACCGGTCTCCGCCATCTCCTTCACCCCTTCCTTGCATCCTCGGGCAGGCCTCGGCTCAAGGTTCGGCGCGGCGGACGGGAGGTCACATCCCCCAGCCGGGTAGTGGTCCCCGGCGGGTGTGAAAGATCTTGGCGGGCTTGGGATTCACCGTTCCCTGTCGTGGCAGGCGGCCCATGGGGGGACAGCATGCGGGGACGCGATCGGGAGTGGCGTCACGTCGATGGCCTGCTGCGGGTGTTGCGGCGAGGTGCGGGCGGGACGCTGCTGGTGGACGGAGAACCCGGATCGGGGAAGAGCCGGCTGCTGGCCGAAGCCGTCGCCGAGGCGTCCGAATGCGGCATCGGGGTTGTACGCGGCAGGGTGGAGGAGCTGGGCGAGGTCGCCCCGTGCGGCATGTTGCTGGAGGCCCTCGATCTGCGCTCTGAGCCGGAAGCGGGCGACGCCGCCGCCCGTTTCGGTCCGCCAGCCCTGGAGCGGCTGCGGGCAGGGTTCGAGCAGCTGGCCACGTCACCGGTGCTGGCCGCGCTCGACGACCTGCAACGGGCGGACCCGGTGACGCTGAGGACGTTGCACAGCCTGCACGACCGGCTGGCCAACTGGCCCATCGGCTGGATGATGAGCCGCTCGACAGTGCCGGACGGGGGCCAGGCCGTGTCGCTGTTCGACATCCTGGAGCGGGAGGGGGCCGACAGGGTGACGCTCGCGCCGCTGTCACCGGACGCGGTCGCGGCGCTGACGCAGGACACGCTCGGGCGGTCGCCGGACCCGGCGACGCGGGCGCTGGTGGCGGCCGCCGGAGGCAATCCGCTGCTGATCACCGAGCTGTTCGCGGGGCTGCGCGAGGAAGGGCTGCTGGGGGACGCGGCGCGGGCCCGCGTGCCCGACCGGCTGCGGATGGTGGTGCGGCGCTGGATCGACACGCTGAGCGCGGAGGCCAGGAGCCTGATGGAGACGATCGCAGTGCTGGGCCGTTCGTTGTCGCTGGAGCACGCCGCGTCGCTGCTGGACACCACGCCCGCCGCGCTGCTCCCGGTGACGGAGGAGGCCACGGCCGCGGGCATCCTCCTCGTGACCGAGCACGGCCTGACCTTCCGTCACGAACTCGTCGGGGACGTCGTCGCCGCGGGCATCCCCTCATCGGTGCGGCAGACCCTGCTCGACCAGTCCGGCGTTCTCATGGGCTCTGAGCGGCCAGGGTCGGCTGGCCTGCTCACCGGCCCGGCCTCCTCCGACATAGACGCGGCGGTCGCCAGTGGCCGGCTGGACGAGGCCGAGCAGATGGTGCGTGGCCGCCTCGCCGAGCACGGCTCCGTGTACGGGGTGGCCGAACTGCGCTGCCTGCTCGCGGACACCATGTACCTGACGGGCCGGGGTGAGGAGGCGATCCGCGAGGCCGAGACGGTGCTGGCGGTGCCGGGCCTCCCCCGCCACGTACGCGAGCGGGCGACCCTCGTGCATCTGTACGCCACGGTGCGCCTGCGGGAGGACGTCGGCTCGCGGTCGTTCGCGCAGGAGGTCATCGACGGAACGGATCGATACGGTCCCGCAGCCAGGACCGCCGCGCTGGTCGCCCTGGCCACCGCCGAGCGGCACGCGGGCAGGCTCACGGGCGCGCTGGCCCTGGCGGAGAGCGCCGGACGGCTGGCCGCCGCCGACGCGCCCGAGGACCGCCGCTACGAGGCCTGCCTGGCCACCGTCGCCGTGCTCGTCGACATCCACCGGCTGGACGAGGCACGGACAATGCTCCGCCAGGCACGCAAGGACATGTTCGGCCACGGTCATCTGGCCTGGGCGGCGGACGCCTCGGCGCTGGAGGCCCGCCTGGAGCTGCTCGCGGGCCGTTTCGATGACGCGGTCACCCAGGCGAATAGGGCTCTGGACCTGGCCGGTGCGCTCATCACGCCGCTGTCGGCTGCGGCGGCCCGCGCCGTGCTCGCCGCAGTCGCGCTGCGGCGCGGCGACCTGCAGGGGGTGGCGCATCACGTCGCGGAACAGCCCGGGGGCACGGCCGAGGCTCGCTTCCGGCACGCCTTGCTGTCCGCGCAGCTCGCGGAGGCACGAGACGGGCCGCGCATCGCTATGCCCCTGCTCGCAGAGCTGCCCCGCCCGCTGCTGCTCAGCATGGAGCCCGCCGCCGGCCCCTGGATGGTCCGGGTCGCCCTGGCCGCCGGCGACCGGGCGGCGGCCGAGCACGTGGTGGCCGCCGCCGAGGCCCTCGGCCGGGCCAACCATGAGTTTCCCACGCTTGCCGCCGCCGCGGCGCATGCCAGGGGCCTGCTCGACGGGGATCGCGACGCGCTGGCCCTGGCCGCCGGGCGGACCGAGGACGTGTGGGCGCGGGCCTCCGCCGAGGAGGATCTCGGCATGCTGCTCTCCACCGCCGGGCAGCGCGTGGCGGCGGCCGAGAGCCTGGACCGCGCCTTGGGCCTGTATCACGACATCGGCGCCCTGCGGGACTCCGCGCGCATCCGCCAGAGACTGCGCGGAATGGGGGTACGCCACCGCCACTGGAGCTACGCCGAACGCCCGGTCTCCGGCTGGGACAGCCTGACCGAGACCGAGCACGCCATCTCGTTGCTTGCGGCGGACGGATGGACCAACCCGCAGATAGCCGAACAGATGTTCATCAGTGTGCACACGGTCGCGTTCCACCTGAGGCACGTCTTCCGCAAGCTGAGCATCAGGTCCCGGGTCGAGCTCGCGCGGCTCGCGGCGGAGCAGTCGAGGGACGCCTCGCCCTGCGGCGGCCGCGGCGCACGGGTCGCACGGAGTCGCGGCGATGACTACTCAGCTGGGGGATGTGCCCGCGAGACGCCTGGGCCAGGTTCGGAAATGTAGGTCGTTACATTTTTCGGCCTATTCAGGAACCCATCCAGGAGGTCCAGATGGCACTGCTCACAGTACGTCGCAGGGGCGGCGAGATGTTCCCCGCCCGCGAGATCGAAGACGCCTACGACAGGCTGGGACAGCTCATGAATGCGGCTCTGGGCGAGGCTCTGGGCGCTCTTCCCGGCGATGGCGGCATGGGGGCTTGGGTGCCCATGGCGGACGTGTCGGAGACTGAAGACTCCTACGTCGTGGAGATCGATGTCCCCGGAGCGCGCAAGGACCAGATCGACGTCCAACTGTCCGAGCGCGAGCTGATCGTCACCGGGCAGATCGAGGAGCAGGAGCGTCAGCGCCGGCACCGCAAGATGCGCAGGACCGGCCAGTTCGAGCTGCGCACGACGCTCCCGGGAGACGTCGACGCCGACCGCGTGGAGGCTCACCTGTCCGACGGTGTGCTGACCATCACCGTGCCCAAGGCGGAGGCCGCCAAGCCCAAGCACATCGAGGTTTCCGCCTGAGGCGGGGAGAGGAGGAGTCGTGCCCGTCGCGTCGTCAGGCCCCGCCACCACCAACCGGGAACCGATTGGGAGCTACCGCAGCTACGAGGAGGCGCAGAAAGTCGTCGACTACCTGGCCGACCATGGATTCCCCGTGCAGGGGACGTTGATCGTCGGCGCCGGGCTGCGCTCGGTGGAGCGGGTTCTCGCGCGGATGACCCTTGTGCGCGCGGCCGGATGGGGCGCGGCCGCCGGAGCCTGGTTCGGGCTGCTCGTCGGTCTGTTCCTGGCGATTTTCTCGATCACGGCCGCGGCAGCGTTGCCTCTGGTGCTCTGGGGGCTGGTGTGGGGCGCGGTGGCGGGAGCGATCTTCGGGCTGGTCTCGCACGCCCTCCAGGGCGGCCGGCGGGACTTCGTCTCCGAGAGCACCCTCGTGGCCGACAAGTACGAGGTTCTCGTCGATTCGGAACACGAGGTCAGGGCCCATGAGCTGCTCCGGGCGATGAGTGGATAGCAGTACGAGGGAGCGAGTAATGGCGAAAGCAGTCGGCATCGATCTCGGCACCACGAACTCGGTGATCGCCGCCACGGTGGACGGCCATCCCACGGTGTTGCCCAACGCGGAGGGCTCGCGGACGACGCCGTCCGTGGTGGCCTTCACCGATCAGGGCGAACGGCTGGTAGGCCAGATGGCCCGCCGCCAGGCCATACTGAACCCGAAGGGAACGATCTATTCCTCGAAACGATTCATCGGCCGCCGCTTCGACGAGGTCAAGAGCGAGATCCACGCGGTCTCCTTCGACGTGGTCGAGGGACCCCAGGGAGCCGTGCGCTTCCAGGTCGGCGGCAAGCAGTACGCGCCGGAGGAGGTCTCCGGCCTCGTCCTGCGGAAGCTGGCCGCCGATGCGGCGAAATACCTCGGTGAGAAGGTGACCGAGGCGGTCATCACCGTTCCGGCGTACTTCAATGACGCCCAGCGCCAGGCGACCAAGGACGCGGGGCGGATCGCGGGGCTCGAGGTCCTGCGGATCATCAACGAGCCGACGGCGGCGGCGCTCGCGTACGGGCTGGACAAGAAGACGAACGAGACCGTGCTGGTGTTCGACCTGGGCGGCGGCACCTTCGACGTCAGCATCCTGGATATCGGCGAAGGCGTGGTTGAGGTCCGCGCCACCTCCGGCGATGGCCACCTCGGCGGCGACGACTTCGACCGCAGGATCGTCGACCACCTGGCCGACGAGTTCCAGCGGGACCAGGGCATCGACCTGCGCAACGACCCGCAGGCCCTGCAGCGACTCTTCGAGGCGGCCGAGAAGGCCAAGGTGGAGCTCTCGGAGGTCACCCAGACCACGATCAGCCTGCCGTTCATCACGGCGGACGCCTCGGGGCCGAAGCACCTCAACACCACGCTCATGCGCTCCACGTTCGAGCAGATCACCGCCGACTTGGTCGAGCGTTGCATCGCCCCCGTCAAGCAGGCGATGGAGGACGCGAAGCTCAGGCCCGTGGACGTCGACGAAGTGATCCTCGTCGGCGGGGCGACCCGGATGCCCGCCGTGCAGAATCTCGTGCGCCGGCTCACCGAGGGCAAGGAGCCCAACATGACGGTGAACCCGGACGAGGTCGTCGCGATCGGCGCGGCTGTCCAGGCGGGGATCATCAAGGGCGAGGTGCAGGACGTCGTCCTGCTCGACGTCACGCCTCTGTCGCTGGGCGTCGAGACGCTCGGCGGGCTCATGACCAAGGTGATCGAGCACAACACGACCATCCCCGCGCGCCGTACCGAGGTCTTCAGCACGGCCGAGGACAACCAGAACGCCGTCGACATCGTCGTCCTGCAGGGCGAGCGTGAGCGCGCCGCCGACAATCGGGTGCTCGGGCGCTTCCGGCTGGAGAACATCCGGCCCGCGCCGCGGGGGGTGCCGCAGATCGAGGTCACCTTCGACATCGACGCCAACGGCATACTCAACGTCTCGGCACGGGACAAGGACACCGGCACCGAGCAGCGGATCACCATCAGCGAGAGCTCCAACCTGGACAAGTCGGAGATCGAGCGGATGGTCGCCGATGCCGAGCGGCACCGTGCGGAGGACGCCAGACTCCGCGAGACCATAGACGCGCGCAACGAGCTGGACTCGGTCGCGTACCAGGTGGAGCGCCGGCTGGAGGAGCTGGGCGACGCGGTTCCCGTGCACGAGAAGGCGAGGGCCGGGCAGCTCGTGGAGGAGGCCCGGCAGGCGATCAAGGAAGAGGCGCCGATCGACCGGCTGCGCACACTCAGCGGCGAGCTGCAGCAGGTCTATCACAGCCTCGGAGCCGCCGCGGGCGGCGGGCCCAGCGTGCCGCCGCAGGGCAGGACGGAAGGTGTCCCTGGCGGTGAGGAGGACGTGATCGACGCCGAGTTCACGACGTCGGAGCCCGAGTGACATGAACGAGCACACACCCCAGGCCCAGGCCGGCGCGCAGGGTGAGGAAGCCATCTCGCCCGCGGAGACCGACGCGAAGCTCGCGGAGCTGGAGGACCGCTGGCTGCGTGCCGTCGCCGACCTGGACAACCTGCGCAAGCGCATCTCCCGCGACGCCGAGCGGATCAGGGCGGAGGAACGGGCGAGGGTGGCGGCCGAGTGGCTGCCCATCCTGGACAACCTGGAGCTCGCGCTGAGCCACGCAGGCGACGGCGGCGCGGACGCGGTACTCGACGGGATACGGGCCGTGCGTGACCAGGCTGTCGCCCTCCTGGCCAAGCTCGGCTACCCCCGCCATGACGAGGTGGACGTACCCTTCGATCCCGCCCGCCACGAGGCGGTAGCCACCGTCGAGCGGGCCGATGCCGACCCGGGCACTGTGGTGGAGGTGCTCCGTCCCGGCTACGGCGACGCCGAGCGGCAGCTCAGGCCGGCGATCGTGGCCGTCGCGAAGAAGGTGGAGTGATGGCCCCACGGCGCGACTACTACGAGGTGCTCGGCGTGGGCAGGAACGCCGACGCCGACGAGATCCAGCGGGCCTACCGCAAGCTCGTGCGCGCCTATCACCCTGATGTCAACAAGGATCCCGGCGCCGAGGACAAGTTCAAGGAGATCTCGGAGGCGTACTCCGTGCTCTCCGATCCCGAGACGCGCCGCCGCTACGACGCGTTCGGGCACGATTTCCGCCAGGTGCCGCCCGATGTGGACCCCGCCGAGTGGGCCCGCGCCCGTGCGGGCGCCGGCGC